>CAMDAT010000134.1 GCA_945888825.1 Bifidobacterium breve
CGAGTTTGGCAACATCAAGGTTGAAGGTCTGTGCATCAACATCTACAAACACGGGGGTCGCCCCCAACAGAGCAACAGCCTCGGCTGTTGATGCAAATGTAAAGGTCGGCACAAACACTGCGTCGCCCGGACCCACCCCATGCACCATGAGTGCCATCATCAGGGCGTCGGTTCCGCTTGCACAAGAGACCACATGTGCGGCACCGCAGAACTCGCCTAGGGCGGCTTCTAGTTCTGCGACTTCTGGACCCATGATGTAGCGACCGTGGTCAAGAACCCGAGTGATTGCTTGATCGATTCCTTCTCGCAGCCGCGCCTGTTGCGCAACAAGGTCAATGAACTGCATCTGAACTCCGTTATCCGATTTTTGCCGAGTTGGACTGCTCAGGTGTATCAACTAGCGATAACACGCCGTCTATCTCTTGGTATTTCTGGCCGGTTCTTGGACAGGTCAGATCTTCACCAAGACGTTCACCCTCATGGCTCATCCACCCAATCTGACGAGCCGGGGAACCCACAACTAATGCGTGCGCAGCAACATCGCTCGTCACCGTGGACCCGGCACCGATAAAGGCATACGCCCCAATCTCGGTTCCACACACGATGGTTGCATTGGCCCCAATGGTTGCACCGGTGCGAACCAGTGTGGTCATGAACTCGTCTTTGCGAGACACCTCGGCCCGAGGATTGTAAACATTGGTGAACACGCAAGACGGGCCGCAAAATACGCCGTCTTCAAGTGTGACCCCGGCGTACACACTGACGTTGTTTTGGATGCGGCAGCGATCACCTACGGTGACATCAGGGCCGATTACAACGTTCTGGCCAAGTGCGCAGTCCTCGCCCACGGTGCTGCCCGAGAGCACATGGCTGAAATGCCAAACCTTGGTTCCCGCTCCGATCTGCACACCCTCGTCCACATAGGCGCTCTCGTGAACGAAGACCCCTGGGTGCACCTCGCTGCTGGTCTTGGCAGCCCTCGTGGCTGCGCCAATGACGGGCGCGTCCGCAGCAAGCGAAGCTTGCGCAGTTGCCAAGACATCAAGCACGCGAACACCCTCGTGTCCATCGGTGCGAGGGGTCTCTCCGGTACGAACACAGTGCAAGAAGTGTTCACATTCCAGTTTCAAAGGCTCAGACTCTGTAAGCGGTACAGCTACGGGCTCACCCCGTACTGGTACTGGTGTGAGTCCATCCCAGGTCACTCCGTGTTCAAAGATGGTGAGTTTGGAATCCCAAGGAGCTAGGTCATCAAAGACCGCCATTGCATCGGAGCCAACCACTACTAGGCGTTGCTCCTTGAAGGGATGCAACCAAGAAACAAAAACATGTGCACGAGGACCACTTGGAAAGGTCATATGCGTAGTGGTGACGTCTGGAACATCCTCACTGAGAAATGTTGAGCCGACAGCTGACACATGATCTGGGCTTTCACCGGCTAGGGCCAGCAGCATTGACAAGTCATGCGGGGCGAAGCTCCAAAGGATGTTCTCTTCCCGCCGGAATCGGCCCAAGTTGAGGCGGTTGGAGTAGAGGTAGCGCAGCTCCCCAAGGGCGCCGTCACTGACTAGTTGGCGAACTGCCAAGAACGCTGGGTGGTACTGGAGCAGGTGGCCCACCATGAGCGTCTGGTTGAGTTCATCGGCCCGAGCAACCACGCGCCTCGCATCATCAAGGTCAAGGGCCAGAGGCTTCTCGACAAACACATGCTTACCTGCATCCAAAGCTTGCAGCGTGACAGCCGCGTGGTCTTTGGCCGGTGCAGCCACTACCACGGCGTCAATTTCTGGATCAGCCAGAATCTGCTCTAACGAGCCGTATGGCACGGAATACTTTGCCGAGAGAGCCGCAGCGTTCTCGGCATCGGGATCTACGATCGCCACCAGAGCGCCAAGTTCGGAGAACGTACGGACCAGGTTTTTACCCCAGTGGCCGCAGCCAATCACCGCAACTCTCGGATCGCGCATTATTGCTGTTGCCACTCGTGCCCCTATCGCAACTTACAGAATTCTCAAGTATACGTTGTCAGTCTTAAGTTCAACCCGAGGGCATTTTGCCGCGCCGCTGCAACGACTTTTGCTTTCACCTGCCGGCCGTATCTGACAGTGCCTGCAACCAGCGCGGAGCGATCACATCAACATCATGATGAGTTCGGACGAACTCATGCAACCGCTGCCCAAGGTCTTCTGCTAATGCCCTCGAGGCCAACACCTGCTCAACTGCGGCGACAAACCAGCGGACATCTTGGTGGCTTCCAACAAGTCCTCGACCGTCAGCGAGCAGATCAGGAAGTCCACCCGTAGGCATGGCAACTACTGCTCGGCGATACACGCCTGCCTCAAGGGCCACCAAGGGAAGGGGGTCCTCACGACTCGGCAGAACAAAGACTGCAGCATGCGAGAGCAACTTCCATGGGTCAGCCGATTCTGGAATCCAATTCACCAGATCTGTTCGACCAACCGCAGTGGCATCTGCTCCAGTAGGGCGACCGCCCACCCACCCCACCTGCGCAGGGCTGCTCACTCGCTGAAGCGCATGCGCAACTGCTGCGAGCCTGTCGGTTCCCTTACGCCAACCAGGCGTGCCCGCTCCTAAAACCCACTGGACTGAATCAGTTTCGGGAGCATTGCTCTCGGCCTCATTGCTCTCGGGCAGATCGGCATCGGGCAGTCGCACGCACCCAGGCACCAGCAGGATCTTCGCTGAGTTGGCTCCGCGGTTGCGGGCAAGCTCAGCCACTGGCGCACTGACCACCATCACCTGCTGCGCACGCTGAAAAGCCGCAGCTTGTTCTGGCCTAGGAATGCAGCGGTCCAGCGCTGTTTCGAGTTCATGAAGATGGAGCACCACCGGCAGTTTGCTGCTCACTACTTGCGTTACTGGCCAAGCTCCGGCACCGTGCACCAGAAGCACATCGGGCTTCGGTCGTCGAGCCAACTTGGCTCTCCAAGCGCTGTGTCGAACGACTTCGCCAGCGCGACCCATACCAAGAGTGATCAAACCCAGAGATGCAGCAGAGGAAGCGGACCGGCGATCGCTGGGCTCAAGGACGGTCACAGAGGCACACAAACTCTGCAACTCGCGCAATAGAGGGCCGCCATACATGGCAACAAGATGCACAACCTCTCGCTTCCGAGCAGGGCTGGCTTGTAACAGGCGCTCAAGCAGAACTGGAACTCCCGTCCGAGACAAATCATGAACGGCAATCCAGATCACAGGGTCCTGAGCTGTGGGCTCTGAAGCGCTCATCCCTTCACTACCTGCCAGAGTGCGGGGGCAATGTGCTCAACCAAGTGGGTGGAGTTGACCCACTCAGCGAGTTGAGCACCGATCAGTTCTCGGTTCCTGGGATTGTCCAAAAGGCTAGCCACTGCTGCACTCATGCCAAGGGTGTCACCAATCGGAAGCAGCAACTCTGCCTGCCCAACGGCGCGCAGCATGTCGATCACCCCACCGGATTCAAAGCTCACAACGGCCTTTCCTGCAGCACCCGCCTCTAAGACCGACAAAGGGTAGGGATCCTCAATCGCTGTAGAAACCACTAGATCAGCTGCTGCGATATAGCTAGCCGAATCTTCGCGACTCTCGAGCAACACAACGCAGTCATGCAGACCCGAAGCAGCGATGCTGTGTTCCATTTCAAGCCACACCGAACTGCCCCGCTCGCCACCCAACCAGACACCAACAGGCAAGCTTGGATGAGCAACCAGTGTCGCCATTAAGTCCACAAAGCGCTCGGGACCCTTTCTGTGGTTCATGGCACCCACGTTGAGAATTATGGGTCGATTCGCTTCACCAACCATGCGCTGCCGAGCCAGAGAGACAGCCCGACTCGAAGGGCGTGGAGCCTCGATGAACTCCTCGATCACCGTGACCTGCCTAGAGGAGATACCAAGGCGGTCTACCAACATCTCAGCTACAGCCTCGCTGGCTGCTGCGAATCGGTCCACGGAGCTAAGCAGTTGCTCTCGAACAGGGGGTGAGGCAGGAAGGACCCGCTCCGCTACCCCATCGAGTTCATGAACATGACATACCAACTCAGATGGCTTGCCGTTTTGCCCTGACCTCGCTGCAAGCAATCTGGCAGTACTGAGCGAGGCAAGTGTGTTTGCCATGACAATCTCGGATCTAGCGATGCCCCGCAGGCCGATTCCTTGAATCGCACTCGGCACCACAATGGTATGGCCAAGGGAATTCATCACGGCGCCCAACTGCTCACTGCTGCGCACTAGGCGCGAGGTCAGCACATGTGTTGGGGCCACCTTTTGGTACTCGCTCAGGAGCGGTCCGGCAGCTAGCAGCGCTAGTTCTACCCCTTGGATTCCCTCGGATTGCAACCAGCGCAGGAAGGAATACAGCATGACAGGCGCGCCTGTTCTACTGGCATCGTGACCCACGAACGTGACGGTGGGTCCCGCACTCACCGGATTCACAGATGAGTCAATCAGTAGATGGCGCACTCAGCGAGTGCGCCTTGATCTGATCTGACTCGTCAGCAACTCGGCTTCCGTAGGAGTAAGCCAACTTGCCGCCGAGCCAGCCTCCGATCAGCATGATCCCCACGCCCACAACGCTCAAGGCCAGCGCAATTTTTGGGGTTCCGTATAGGTAATAATCAGAATCGGCACGACGCACAAAGAACCCCACCACGAAACAGACCAACACCACGTCCATCAGGATCATGTGACGTGTCGCAACTGCGTGCGCCCTTGTCCCCTTCGTCAGTCTGCGGTAGTCCACGAGTCCAAACAAGGAAGCAACTAGGCCGCCAACGATACCAAGCAGAGACAGCCATACTGCCGGCCGGCCATAGGCTCGGCCTTCTATCGTCACAGAAGCAATGTCAAACGCAAGCGTTGCAACAAAAGCTCCAATTGGGATGGTGACCAACATGGGGTGGATCGGATGTCCATATGGTCCTGCGGCCGCCATGCTGGGCCGGTGGGCCGCACGCATGGAACGCTCAGCCTGCTCAGCAGATTGCTCGGTCTGCTCGGGACTCGAAGCTTCAGCAATAGCGGCTGCCCGCCCGGCGGCTTGCTCCGATTGCTCTTCAGGCTGCTCAGATTCCTCAGGCACATCATTCTCCATGATTCCCCCATTGCACTGCCGTCGGTGTGACTCGGTAGGGGTTAATTGTTGCCGATCCTGCGTCCAAGATGCGCGATACAACAAAGTTTAACCATGGACGACTCATCACCTTCTGCAGAATCCTGGAGCCTAAATTCGCATCTGCTCACAAAAATCCACCTCTGGCCGATGCGATGAGTTCGGCCCCAGCGCCTGTAGCCTTGCCCCTAATGGGGATCGATCTGACATGAAGGTAGTAGTTACCGGCGGCGCAGGATTCATTGGTGCAAACCTCTGCAGGGCACTCGTTCAAGCTGAGGAAGTCACCGAGGTTCTGGTCCTTGACGACGTCTCGACAGGATTTTGGTCAAACCTAGATGGGGTGCCCGTAAACCGCGTCGAGGCCAGCATCTTGGACGTTGCGGCGCTGCAGGACTGCGTAAACGGCGCTGATTCCGTGGTTCACCTAGCCGCCCGACCATCGGTACCTCGCTCCATTGCACAACCAGTTCCCTCTCATGAGGCGAACGCCACCGGCACCATGAACGTGCTTGAGGCTGCCCGTCATGCCGGCAACTGCCAAGTGATTGTTTCTTCCTCATCTTCGGTGTATGGCGCAAACCCAATTCTGCCTAAGCACGAGGATTTAGCTGCGCGACCAATGAGCCCGTACGCGGCATCAAAGCTTGCTGCGGAGTCGTACACACTCGCTTGGCAGCACAGCTACGAGATGCCCACCTTGGCCTTTCGATTCTTTAACGTGTTCGGTCCACTTCAGGCAGCTGGCCATGCCTACGCCGCAGTGGTCCCGGCATTCGTTGCCGCTGCACTTGCCGGCGAACCGTTAGTAGTTCACGGCGATGGCACGCAGTCCCGAGACTTCACTTTTGTAGACACCGTTTGCAGCGTGTTGACCGATGCTGTCTTGCGACGGGTATCGAGTCCCGAGCCAACAAACCTGGCATTTGGAACGCGAACCACGCTGCTAGAAGTGATTGCGCTGCTCGAGGAACTACTCGAGCGTCCGCTAGCAGTGCAGTTCACCGAGACACGCGCAGGCGACGTGCCACATTCCCAAGCTGCCAACGATCGGCTGCGAGCGCTCTTCCCAGAGGTTCAGCCCGTCGACCTGAGGACCGGGCTCACTTCAACCATTGCATGGTTCAACAGCCTCGCCGAATAGTTTCCCTAGCTGACTTGTCTCTGCCAATTGGGCAGATGATCTCTGCGGCCAAACCGATCAGACTAAGCCGACTCTTTTTCCGTCCCTGAGCGTGGATCGCTAGTGAAGTTATATCGGCTAGAACGAACATCAATCACAGGGTCAACAAGGAACGGATCCTTCAGAGCTGCAATTGTGGGGCTCATAGATGGCACCTCTACCCGCTGAATCATGGGGTGCTCCGAGGCCGAAGGCAGTTCAGTAGGCGAGAACAGCACCTCGTGCATCTTCTCACCTGGGCGCAGACCCGTGTACACGATCTCAACAGTCCGATCACATTCAGCAATCAAACGGCGAGCAAGGTCAGCAATCTTGACCGGCTCTCCCATATCGAGCACAAGGACTTCGCCGTCATGTGAGAGTGCTCCGGCCTGGATCACTAGTTCGCAGGCCTCGGGGATGGTCATGAAGAATCGAGTGACCTCTGGGTGGGTCACCGTAATTGGACCACCTTGGGCAATCTGCTCACGGAAGAGCGGAAGAACTGAACCGCGACTTCCCAAGACGTTGCCGAATCGGACGCTCAGGTAGGTGCCGGAATGCTCTTGTCCGGCATGCGAGGTGAGTTGCTCAGCAATCCGTTTGGTTTGTCCGAGCACCGAGGAGGGATCTGCGGCTTTGTCAGTAGAGATATTTACGAAGCGGTCTACTCCGAACTCACCGGCAAGCTCAAGCAGGTTTTGTGTACCCCAAACATTGGTCTTCCAGCCTTCCTCGGCATGCATTTCGAGCAGTGGAAGGTGTTTGAGCGCTGCGGCATGGAACACAACCTCGGGGCGGTGCTCCTCAAAGACCTGCCGAAGTCGATCGCTGTCACGAATACAGCAGACAACTAGGTCTCGGCTGTCAAGAAGGCCACGTCCTTCAATAGAGATCTGCACGGCCTGCAGTGCAGACTCGTCACGATCCAACATGACGAGAGACTCGGGGGCGAACCGGTGTATCTGACGGCACAATTCCGAGCCAATCGACCCGCCGGCGCCAGTGATCAGGACCCGCTTACCGGTGAGGTATCCGGCCACAGACTCAATGTCGAGAGAGAGCTCACGACGACCAAGCAGATCGGCCTCAGTGAGTGGGCGAATATCGCCCAGGTTCACGCCGATGCCAAACATCTCGTCAACCGGAGGCAGGATCAGCGTTCGAAGCTCGAGCTCATCGGCTCGCTTG
>CAMDAT010000135.1 GCA_945888825.1 Bifidobacterium breve
AGCACCAGGTTTGCTCCCTGGTCAATCAGATGCTGCACCGTCGCCATTCGCACATGACCTGGATAGTACGGATTGATTGGGTAACCAGTCCGCGCCGTAACAGGATCGGTCAAACCCAACATGTCAATCGTGGGAAGGTCAGCGAAATAGGGCAACACCCCAAGCGGCGCTACTGCAACCACTGGCTGGCCCGGCAGGTCTGGACCGCCCGGAAACTGCTGGGCCAAAAACTCGCCCTTGCCTTTCCAAGAGGTGGTGGAGTCATTAGGCCAATGGCTTAGTTCGGTAAAGGTCAGCACCGGGTACGGAATGATGGTTGGCATCACCCGATGGATTCCCGAGAAGAACAACAGCACAACAATGAGCAGCACTTCTTTGCGCGGGCTCTTGTACTCATCGATCAGATAGGCGGCAACCATGGCCAACACCGGCAGCACGGGCACCATAAATCGGTACTCCATAAAGTCACCGCCAACGGCGCAGATATAGAGGAACCAGACGGGAATCACCGCCATTACCTGCGCAACTCCGGGAACAGCAAAGAGTGCTTTGCGCTGGCGACGGAACCGGCCAATCAACAAGAACGCTGCATACGAGATAAAGAACGCTGCGATGTAGAACAACCCGTACAAAGGTGGCACCAGCGGGTTCGCCGCCGACTTCGCGAAGAACGTATTGGGCAACAAGTTGCCGTAATACGAAAGCTTCCAGATAAACCATGGCAGCACCAACACTGCTGCGGGCAGACCGATCTGCAGCGCAGCCACGGCCACGGCCTTCGTCGGCGCTGCTCTGCTACCAGCATCAGCATCACGGCTACCAGCGGCTCGAGCACCAGCATCAAGACGCCAGAGCGCAATCAGATACGCCAGTATCCAGACTGTGATGAGCACCACGGAATCCATTCGCGTGAGCACAGCGAGTCCTGCGCACAGTCCGGCCCCCACGCGGCGCGCAGCTACCCCGCTCGCAGCTACCCCGCTCGCAGCAACCCCGACAGTCGCAGAAGCAGTGACTGGCAACAACAGCGCCGCTACTGAGACGACCAGCAGCGTTTGCTGCATGGTCTCAAGTCCGCCCGTGGCATAGGTCAAGAACGTCATATTCGCCAGCAGAGTCAGTGCAACGAGAAATCCAAAAGATTGGCTACTGAACAACCGTCGGGCTAGCCGAAGCGTGACCGCAACAGTGGCCACCATGAGCGCAATACCAATGACCTGGCTAAAGATCGGCGAAGACCAACCCAGCTTCTCTGGGATGACATGCATGACCGTCCACAAAAAGTTCGTGTAACCCTCTACCCGCTCGCCAGGATTGAAGACCAGGCCATTGCCTCGGGCCAGATTGCGCGCATAGCGATACGTAATAAACGCATCGTCCTGCACAAAGCGCACAATCCAAGCAGCTACTGCCGCCAAGACATACAGGCCAATCTCGGCCTGCTTCCAGTGCCCCTCAAAGCGACGATCAAGAATATTTGAGACTCGCTTTACATCAGCAGTCACGTTGCCCCAACAGTCACATATTCATGCTACTGCTCTGGGCGACAAACTCCGTCTGCGCGTGCCGCTGCAGCACTCGCCGCAGCTACCGAACTCGCCACCGTTGGATCAAACACTGATGGGATGATGTGGGTTGGCGAAAGGTCAGCCTCATTCACCGCATCTGCAATCGCCCCGGCTGCAGCTAGCTTCATATTCTCGGTGATCTTGCGAGCACCAGCATCGAGTGCGCCGCGGAAGATTCCCGGGAATGCCAACACGTTGTTGATCTGATTCGGGAAGTCCGACCGTCCAGTCGCAATCACTGCCGCGACGTCTTGAATAAGCTCGGGACGGATCTCTGGATCGGGGTTCGCCATGGCAAACACGATCGGATCCTTGGCCATAGAAATCACATCTTCGCGAGTAATCAGATCAGGCCCAGACAGACCAATAAAGACATCTGCCCCCGGCATAACTGAAGAGATCGTTCCAGAACGACTCTCAAGGTTCGTGTTCTCTGCGAACCACTGCTTGGACTTGTTAAGTCCCTCACGGCCGGTGTGAACTGCGCCTTGGCGATCACAGCCAATCACGTTGCCTACACCTGCGTTGAGCAAGATCTTTGACACAGCAACACCAGCGGCGCCCACTCCGGCAACTACAACCGTTACCTGCGACATGTCCTTGCCAACAATCTTGAGAGCGTTCTCTAACGCTGCGAGCGCAACGATTGCTGTCCCGTGCTGATCGTCATGGAACACCGGAATGTCCATCAACTCGACGAGTCGTTCCTCGATCTCGAACGCTCCCGGGGCTGCAATATCTTCCAGATTGATTCCACCAAACGTTGGCCCCAAGCGAAGCACCGTCTCAACGATCTCGTCTGGGTCAGTAGTGGCCAAACAGATCGGAAACGCATCCACACCAGCAAAATGCTTAAACAACAGCGCCTTGCCCTCCATCACGGGCATTGCAGCCTCTGGCCCAATATCGCCAAGACCCAACACCGCGGTGCCGTCAGAGACAATGGCCACGGTATTGCGCTTGATGGTGTACCGATGCGCCATCTCTGGGTTCTTCGCGATCTCTAAACACACACGCGCAACGCCTGGCGTATACGCCATCGACAGATCTTCAATATCTCGAACGGGCGCTAGGCCGAGCACCTCGATCTTGCCACCCTCGTGCATATGAAACGTGCGGTCTTCAAACTCAAGGATTTCAATCCCGTCGATCCCCTCGACTGCAGCGCGAACCTGCTCCTGATGGGCCTCACTCCGACAGTTCACCACGATGTCTTCGTCCAGAGTTGCGGTCTTGACTTCAAAGCCCCGCAAACCAGAGATATTTCCGCCTACATCGCCAATAGCTACGGCTAGACGCCCCAGCATGCCTGGCTCATTCACCATGCGAACTCGGATGCGGACAGAAAATGCGGGAGTGGGAGTATCGGCCATAACGACTCCTAACCTAATACCTGAGCGCCCAACTCATGAAGTACAGCCCGAACGAGACGCTGCACCGACCTACTACTAGGGGGCTGGGTCCCATCCCTCAAGTCCGTACTTGCCAAACTCACCGATGAAGAAAAACTCGTGCAGACCGTGACCAATTGCCCCAGCGGCAACCCCACCGATCTGTTCAAAGCGACCGATCTGATCGACCAAGCCAAAGAGACGGTCCTTATCTTTTTCGTAGTCAACTTGCTGGCCTTGAACAACCAACTCGCCCTGATACATGCCATGTCGCCAGTCGGGCTCTAGGCCATAGCCCGTCCCTAACATCAGCCAGCAGTCGAGCAGCGGGGTGACTTGAATCTCGAACGCCCCGTCCGGTGCATCCGGAAAACTCAGCATTGAGGACTCAATATGGCGTGTACCCGAAGTGACGACCGCTTGGTGTTCCGGACGACCGAGATACTCCGGGGCACGGTCTGGATCGGCCCAGATCCGCGTGGCCTCTTCCAGGACTCGAGTCCCGTCAGCATGCTCGTTGACCATGTACAGAATCGAGTGATCATCGAACTGCATCGGCACGTAATTCCAAAACCCAACCATCTGCCCTTCGGTGCGAATCCCTGCGGGCTCTTCCTCGCCAACGGGACGCACTCCCCAGCTGCGGTCGCGAGTTCCCCACCACGAATCGGGAGTCACCTCAAAGGTGTGCTCCCCGCTTGTGATCGTCCCAGACCAACGCCCAGTCTGAGCCAGCCGCGTGGTGTCGAACACAACTCGTCCGTGCGTGCGCACAAACTGCCGAGGTTCTTCATAGGCCGGCATTGCCCCAACCCAAGTCAGGTCGAAGGACAGATCAAACTCATTCGGCTCACAGACAATGCGCAACTCCTCAAGCGGGCGAATCACTTCTACCCGTAGCGGACCCACGCGGTTTTCCATGCGATCACCGAGCTCTCGAGATGCACGTACCACCCGATGGTCGTTACCCGTCACGACCACTGCAAAGGAATCTTGAACCCCAAGGTTTGGGTACTGCCCTAGGCCAAAAATCAGGAAAGCCTTGCCATCATTTGAATGGCAGTTGAAGTAGTAGCGGTCATAGAAATTGCGATCACTCGTGGCGGAATGCCGAATGGTTTCAGCCACTTGATGCACGGGGTAGTCATCCCAAGATGACAGTGACCCATGCGATCGGGGAGCAACAAAGTCTCCGTTAGTCGGGCTGTTGAGAGGGGGGGAACTCATAGGAAATCCTTTACTCAGTTATACGAGCGGCTACGCCGTGAAACGAACAGCTACGCCGTGAAATGAACAACTCCGTGGCCAGCAACCACTGTGCCGATACTGCGAGCGCGGTGACCGCTCGTACGCAACACATCAATTGCCTTATGCGCCACCTCTGCTGGAACCACTGCGACCATGCCGATGCCAAGGTTGAACACCTTGCGCATCTCATCATCTGAGACCGACCCAATCTGTTGCATCTCAGTAAAGATTCGTGGCCACTCCCAAGACGCGGGGTCTACCTCTGCATCACAATGCGATCCGAGTACCCGATTCAGGTTGCCGGGAATGCCGCCACCCGTAATGTGAGCCACTGCGTGAACCTCGACATGGTCAAGTAGTGATCGAATTGCGGGCGCATAAATCACCGAGGGGATCAAGAGTTCCTCGCCCACTGTCGGAGCGTGTGGATCATCCCAAGCCGGGTCCGAGACAGTCCGACCAGCGATGTCAAACATCAGTCGCCGCGCAAGGGAGTAGCCATTTGATCGAATACCCGGCGAAGGCAGGCCAATGAGTACATCTCCGGGTTTCACGAGTTGCCCAGTCAGCATGCGTTCACGTTCCACCACACCGACTGCAAAGCCCACTAGGTCAAACTCCCCTGGCTCCATAGAACCGGGGTGTTCGGCCATCTCGCCGCCGATCAGCGCACAGCCTGCCTGACGGCATCCATCGGCCACGCCAGCTACGAGTTGTTTGATATGGGTGGGATCAAGGTGGCCAACAGAGATGTAGTCCAAGAAGAACAGCGGCTCGGCTCCTTGGCACACCAGATCATCTACGCACATGGCAACAAGGTCAACTCCAATGGAATCGAACTTGCCGACTGATCTTGCCACTAAGGCTTTGGTTCCAACCCCGTCGGTCGATGAAACCAGAATCGGATCTTTGTATTTCTTTGGATCAAAGCGGAACAAACCACCGAAACCACCGATGTCCCCAATGACCTCGGGTCGAAATGTGGATCGCACATCGGCCTTGATTGCATCAACTGCAGCTTCGCCAGCACCGATAGAAACCCCAGCGGCCTCATAGGTTTCACCCATCACTGTCACGGTCTCCTTGTTCTGCCTGAGCGCTCAGTAGTGCTGCCTCTTCCGCTGGCAGCAGCCCCGCTCCCGCATCAAGCAGGGTGAGGGGGGCTTGCTCCACCCGAACGGGTGCTGCGGCGGCACCCTCTGCAGCCTGGGATGATGAGCTCTCTACTGTTATCGCAACGGGGTACTCGCCGGTCAGACACGCCGTGCAAAAACCCGCTCCCGGGGCTCCTACGGCATCTACTAGAGCATCAAGGGTGAGGTAGGACAGAGTGTCTACACCTAGGTAGGTGCGGATTTCTTCAACATCCATATTGGCCGCTAACAACTCAGACCGCGAGCCAGTATCCATGCCATAGAAACAGGGCCACCGATACGGCGGAGATGAAATCCGCATGTGCACCTCGGCTGCGCCGGCCTCTCGCAACATGGACACCATGGCCCGTGTCGTGGTGCCGCGCACGATCGAATCATCAACAACGACCAACCGCTGCCCAGCAATATTTTCTTTCAGCGGATTGAGTTTCATGCGCACACCGAGAGCACGCAGTTCTTGGCTCGGGGCAATAAAGGTGCGACCGATATAGCGGTTCTTCACTAAACCGTGGCCATATGGCGTGCCCGAGAAGCGAGCGAAACCCTCGGCGGCGGGGATTCCAGACTCGGGAACACCCATCACCATGTCGGCTTCAATCGGGGCCTGTGCCGCCAACTGCTCGCCCATCCGAACACGAGCCTGATGAACGTTCTTCCCATACAGCTGAGAATCTGGCCGCGCGAAATATACGAACTCAAAGAGGCACAGCTTTGGCTCAACATGCTCGTCATCAAAGGGGCGCACCGAGCGCACGCCATCTGAATCAATGATCACCATCTCGCCCGGGTCTAACTCCCTAACAAAATGGGCGCCCACTACATCAAGAGCCGGCGTCTCCGAGGCGAGGACCCAACCGGTATCCAACTTGCCCAAACACAGCGGGCGAAAGCCATGCGGATCGCGCACACCAATCACATGTTGGCGGTCAAGCAAGACTAGCGAGAACGCTCCCTTGAACTTGGGCAGAACCTTCAGCAAAGCCTGTTCGAGCGTGTCGGGGTTTTCCTCGGTTCCGATCCGCTCGCATTCCAAAGCTATGAGTTCGGCCATGGCATCGGTATCGCTGCCCACGGTGCCGGGCAGCATGCCTGCCTGATCGGCCAGATCCGAGGTATTCACCAAGTTGCCGTTGTGACCCAGCGCAAACTGTGTATGTGCAACATCGCGGTAAATCGGCTGGGAGTTCTTCCACATACTTGACCCAGTAGTGGAGTAGCGGGTGTGACCGATGGCCAAGCCGCCATCTAGAGCGGCCAAGGTGCGGTCGTCGAAAACATTCGACACCAAGCCCATATCTTTGACAACAGTCAGATGGTCGCCATCCGAGGTCGCGATTCCAGCGGATTCTTGGCCACGGTGCTGCAGCGCATAGATGCCAAGGTATGCCAAGTGAGCCACAGCGCTTCCCGGTGAGAACACACCAAAAACGCCGCAAGCCTCGCCAGGCTTTTCGTCGAGTTCTTCACCCTCAGCCAAGCCGGGATCAACATTCACGTCCCCATGTTCGCACATCACCGAGGCTCAGCCCGAACGCAGTTCGCTGGGGTCGAAAACCCAAGGCTGAGTGGGGATGTTCTGGGCCGAAAACTCATTCAGAACACCCTCAGCCGTGACGGGGCTGTCCTGTGGTGTTGCGCCAAGCGAATTTGCCAGATAGCCCAAGACCTGCGGCGGGCTGACCCCAAGGACTCTGAGTTCTTGTAGCCCAACTGCGCCGTGTCGCTTCGATAACCGCTCGCCGTCAAGGCCCAGTACCAGCGGCACATGCAGATAGGTAGGCGTGGGGTAACCAAGGAGTCCTTGGAGAAGAACCTGCCTTGGTGTGGTCTCTACTAGGTCATCTCCTCGAACAATCTGGTCAACACCCTGAGCGGCATCATCTACGACGACTGCCAGGTTGTAAGCAGCCACACCATCGGCTCGTCGCAGCACAAAATCGTC
>CAMDAT010000136.1 GCA_945888825.1 Bifidobacterium breve
GCGTCCGCATCGGACTCCACGCCGGCGAAGCCACCGCCCGCGACGGGGACTACTTCGGGTCGGCAGTCACGCGTGCCGCGCGCATCTCCGCAGCGGCCGGCGCCGGCGAGGTGCTAGCCAGTGCTGACCTCATCGCCGGCTGCCGACGCAACGTGCCGAGGTCCGGTGAGCGCACCCTCGAGCTCAAGGGCATCGCCGAACCCGTTGCCGCCGTCCTCGTGTCATGGGACTCTGAAGCCCAGGACTAGGCGCCTGATCCCGGCTCGCGTCGCGCCACATGCACGGGCAGTGACACGGGCCCTGCGTGAACGGGATTGACGCGCTCGGGGTTTGATGCATGGTGTGGTTAGGCCAGAATCGGCTGGTTCTGGTTCGACACCGGATCAACCCACACCGGTGTGCAACCTTGTGTGCAAACTTTCGGATTCTCGTGTGAAGACCCCCGCGAAACCGGTCCTTCGAAGGGCTTAGATCCCACCGCTAGCAAGCCTCTCGAATTGCGGGGAAACCCCCACTCCGGGGGTTTCCCCGTAATTCGGGAATCTGTTCCTCTTTGTTCAGGGAGCGGCCGGGGCGGATCCGAGGGGCAACACGTCCGGGGTAGCGGCCTGCCCGAGCTCTGACCTCGGCGGCCGAGGCTCGGCGCTCACGCCATGCTGGCGTCGAGCGTGGGGGGAGTGCGAAGTGTCTGGAACACGACGCAGTAGCGCTCGGTGAGCTGCAGAAGCGTCGCGACCTCGTCGTCGGTGGCATCAGTGCGAAGGTCGAAGCTGAGCCGGATCGCCGAGAACCCGACCGGAGCCTCACGGTCGACGCCCAGCGTGCCGCGGAAGTCGAGGTCGCCGTCAGCGTGGACGGTACCGGCGACTTGGAGGCCGAGCGAGGTCGCCACCGCCATCATCGTGACCCCGGCGCAAGCGACGAGTGCCTGCAGCAACATGTCACCGGAGCATGCGAACGAGCCGTCGCCGCCGGTCGCGGGGTGTAGACCAGCCGCAACGAGCGCTTGACCGGTCTGAACCGAGCAGGACTGATCTGCGCCGAGGTCGCCGAACGCTGACAGTGTGACGACCGCCGCTGCGGGGTCGGTGCGGTACGTCTCCTTCAACGGGGCCTGGACTGACCGGAGTGTGTTTTGATCCATGCCTATAGGCTACTTGCCACATCTTCGTCCGGGACTGCTTAACGATGCGGTGACATCTGATCTTTGGTGCCGAGAGGTGCCGCTGGAAGGATGTCCGAATGAACTGTCACTGTCTTCTTTGCATGCCCCGTCTGATCAGTGAGTTGATCCGCACACCACAGAACTCAGCGAAGGCCCCGGTGCTTCCACCACCTCGAACGTGCCAGTGACAGTGAGCGCCTAGGGGTAACCGAAGCGACACGGCCAGCAAGGAGGCGACGGCCCCAGGGCAACCCGGGGGCGTCCCGCGTCCAAGACCTGACGAGCCCGACACACCGGTGTGCAACCTTGTGTGCAACCTTTCGGATTCTCGTGTGAAGACCCCACGAAACCAGTCCTTCGAAGAGCTCAGATCCCACCCCTAGCGTGCATCTCGAATTGCGGGGAAACCCCGGAATCATTGGCGCCGGTAAGCTACGGATTCCGTCGGTTACCGGCGCCAATGCGAAATCGGTGCCGCGGGCAGGTTCTTGAAACTTTCTACCGCTTGATAGGCGTTGTGGTACCTTTCGCAGGTCAACTAACAGGGGGAAACTGATGACTACTCGAACTGCTCCAAAACGTGTCCTTGCGGCGATATTTATTATCGGCGCATTAGGAATGACCGCCGCTGCTTGCGCTCCGGCACCGACGGTGCCCTACTACGGCATCAGCTTTAGAGCTCCGGCCAACGCTTATCTGAACCGCACCTTCACACCGGCCCCAACAGCTACTTCGGGGCTGGCGGTGACATTGACTCTTGACGCAACGAGCACGGCATGCACGTTGATCGGCGGAGTTGTTACATTCCAGACCGTTGGCCCTTGCGTTATCAATGCCAACCAGGCAGGCAACGAGACCTTCGCTGCTGCACGCCAGGTACAGCGCACCATCAACGTACGCGAGTGCCCTCCTCTTCGATCAGGCCTCTGGACAGGTCCCAGCGGAACAAACGCAAATGTGATCTTCTCTGGCACAACCTTTAACGGGACAGTCAACCTGACTTCGCTGGGATTTGGAGTGCAGTCCTTCGTCGGGAGCGTGGCCTGCGAGGTAGTCAGCGGTTCGTTCAACGGCACACCGCTTACTGGCATCCTGTCATTCGACGGGCGGATCCTATCGAGCAACTACAGCGGGATCTCGATCGTCCTCAACGCACCTGCGTAACGGAAGTCGATCTATGAAGAGGACCGGCTGGCACCTTGAGTGTCAGCCGGTCTTTCTTTTTGTCTGCATTCGGTATTGATCAGATCTCATTGAACAGATCGGAACAGCTCACCAGCAATGGAGCGGGGCTTTCAGCGAATACCGCTGGGCGCTCAGGGTGCTGCGGTTATCCACCCTGCTCGGAGCGAGACGTCCTCGGCTGCTTCACGCATTGCTGGTTCGTGCGCCCAGTAGTCGTAATCGACGTGGCGTCTTGAACACCAAGCAAACTGTCGCACTTCACTGCAGTCGGCAATGGCCTGAAAAATGCTGAGCGGCCAGACCCCAGAACATGTGCCGTCGAACTCGCCACACCAACTCGCAGTTCGGCTCGCAATCCCTGCTGGAACGTAAGGAACTCTTGGGCCCAAAAGTCCGTGACCGGAAGGAACCTGCACCCGCAACGCTCGCGCCCATGGACCCCGAGTAAACCGGGGGTCACCAAACAGGTGAAGCGTATCGATCCGCTCTTCAGTGGCCTGCGAAACCTGACGAAGGCCCAGAGCGATTGAGTCAGCACCCATTGAGGTGCCCACTACCGCCAACCTGCTGTTGGGGCAGGCTGCTGCTATTTGCTCAAGTACCGAAACTGCTTCTGCTGCGCCAACTCGGCGTGACTCGTTATAGCCACCGAGGATCGCATAATCCTCGGGGCTGGCCGCTCTTGGATCCACGCCAACTATCCGGTCAAAACCGACTGCTGGGTAGCCGCCAGGATCGAGTACAGCGTCACCGTTGAGATCGCCAAGTTCCAAGATACGAAGGCTGCGACCCGGCGCAACGATAGCCAATTGCTTGCGGAAGTTCCGGTTGATTGAGACAGCCTCCCAGCTTGCAACATCTTGTGAGCTTCCACGTGCAGTGACGAGTACTACATCGGCGCATGGCGCTGCTGGCACCGCGAATGGACCGCTAGGGGCTACCGGGGTGCAGGCTGTTGCGGCAGCTGCAATCACGACGGCAACCGCCATGAGAGCCTTCGCCCCGCGAAGGATTCCGCCGTGCTCGCGTTTCTTATTCAGTCCCGCTAAATCCCGCCCCATAAGGTCATCGCCCATCTATAAAGAAGTGTTCGGAGCGTACCGAACGAATCCATGAGGGTCAACCATTGGCTTGCCTAGCGGGGCTGCTTTAGGGACGTTGTTGAGGAGCCAGCGCCCGATCCATCAGACCGTCCCCCACCACCGGTTGACCGTGACCTGGAAGCAGGTGACCAACAGGCAGCATTCGTAGATGCTCCTCTGTGAGCGCTGCCGACTCGGGGTCGCATACCTCAGGCGTAAACCAGGCCCTACCTTTTCGAGACAGCACTGCGTCGCCCGAGAGCAGCACCCCAGTTGCTGGGTTCCAGAGCGCCAAAGAATCGTCAGTATGACCGGGCACTTGAATCACCTGCCAAGCAGGCGCGCCGGGAACTTCATCGCCGTGAGCGAGCCAGTGATCTGCTCCGTTTGGGAACCGTGCCGTTCCCCCACCCACCCCAGTATGGCGACCCGTTCGGGCGATCTCGAACACCGAACCAAAGTCCCAGGGCTGCTCCCGCAGAATCGACCGAACTTTGGCTATCTCGGGTAGTCCCGGGCCGCGTGGAGTCTCGCCTGCGAGGTAGTCCCGAATCCGTCTAGGCAGACAAACCTGCGCCCCGAACGCATGTAGGTCGGGCAGTCCACCCACATGGTCGACATGACCGTGCGTGGCAACCACCACCGGGGCTGGCCCACCTGCCGCCTCAATCATCGCAATCGCAGCAGCAGTCGTGGAGGGCAGACCAGGGTCAACGATCAGCGCCCTGCCTTCTCCCCCGTCGTGCACCAGATAGCAGTTGAAAATCCATCGCGACAGGACGGTGACGCCTACCTCGGCTAATTCCGTGACGCGTACTGACATCATCGCAGTCTTCCACGCATGGTCTCCCCGCTTCGCGTCTGGAGCGGTTTTTCGACACATACTGTCGATTTTGCGCTCCAGACCCGATTGAACCGGCCGCGACCCAACTAGGTTGGCCGGCAATGGCCAGTCGGAAGACGATCTCTCACAAGCGATTGATCCGATGGTCCGCCTTGGCAGTTGTAGCAGCGCTGCTGCTCGGAATAGCCACCTTTGAAATCTCGAATCGCAACGGGAACCATCGGGTGACGGTTCAAGCCCTTTGGTATGGCACCTCCTCCGAGGGCCAGGTAGTCAGCGGAGTTACGCCCGTTGAGATCACTGCAGTTGCAGACGACCCGGACACCCCGCTTGCGGTGGACCTTCGTGGCCTTCAAGCCGAGGGGGCCGGACCGATGTGGACTGCAGCTACCTCGGTGGCAGCCGTTCAGGCTGTACTCGAGTCGGGCATAGATCCACGTATCGGGCAGTTGCAGTACTCCCTCAACGAAGAGATCGATGGGCCATCGGCTGGCGCCCTCATGACCGTTGGGTCGCTTGCAGCAATCGCCGGCGTTGCAATCTCGGATTCGATCACGATGACAGGCACGGTGTTACCCGATGGTTCAGTCGGCGGTGTGGCTGGCATTCCAGCCAAAATCAGAGCTGCAGCAGAAGCGGGGTTCACTCAGGTCTTGATTCCGATTGGCTCCGAAGTCTCTGTGGACCCGAGCACCAAACTCGCAGTGGACACCATCGACCAAGGAAAGTCGCTCGGCGTCACGGTTACCCCTGTAAGGAGTATCCCCGAGGCCTACTCCATCCTGACCGGGAAGGCCCTCGAGAAGTCAGTAGCCGCTCCTCGACCAATCGACTCAGGAATTCTGCAACTCCTGAGTACCCGCAGCGAAGGGCTCATCCTCTCGGCTCAAGCAGTCCAGGATTCTCTGCAGCCGGCATTGGGTTCTGAGTCGTCGGGGTCTGAGTCCGACACGACCACACCGGCAACGGCAGCCGAGCCACCCGCACTTGCAGAATCCCCTTCGGTTGCAGAGTCACCCGCACTTGCAGAGTCCCCTTCGGTTGCAGAGTTAATTGATGCTGCAGAAACGGCACTTGCTCAGAAGGATCCGGTCCTAGCTTTTGCCGCCGCTGCCGAAGCTTCGCTAGCAGCACGCCGACAGACAGTCTCAGCCACTTTCGCAGCCCAGCGCGACACGCCACTCGTTGAACTCACCGCCCAGGTTGCGATCGAGGCCGAGGAATCGCGAGTTCTGATCAACGCCGAGATTCGCCGCACAGCAGAGTTCCCGGTGACCAAAATTGCACAGCTCCCAGCCCTTGGCGCCACATTGGCCTGGGGAGATTTTGCACTGTCCTCAATCAACATTGTTCAGGATCGCCTCCAAGCCGTGGACACGTTCGCTGAACTTGTAGAGATTGCGCAGTTTCTTGAGGTGGCTCAATTTGAAGCAGAGACCTACATGACAGCCGATGCCGAGGCATTGCAGTACTTGGGCATACGGCCAATGTCAGATACAAAGGCCACCGTCGGCCTACTCAATGCCTATGTAGACCTTCTCAACTACGCCGCCACCTCGAATCGCATCTACGCCGAAAGTCTGGGTCTAGACAACAGCAGCAGTCCCTATCTAACAGATCTCATCAGCGAGTCAGCTAGCCAAGCAACGATCGACGCTTCAAAAACCTTCAAGCTTCGAGGGCCGACTGCTCAGGTTTCGCGTCGCCTAGGAGTGGCCATGCTGAGCTTTGTCGAGACCACACAATTGGTCAACAACCTGACTGCTCAAGCATCCACTACTGGGGATGACCCGCCGAACCTGCTGCCCATCAAAGATCCAGAACAGGTGCAATCCGAGGCAGAGGCCGCAAATCAAATCGCCAAGGGTCAGGTTCGCAAGATTCACGCAGCCGACCTAGACCCCTCTGCGATTCAGTGGCACAGCCAATGGGGTGCCGACCTTGCATTTGGCCGCTTACCGCAGACGAGTGATGAGCAGAAGCTGCACGGGGTGGTCTTCCAATGGTTCGCAGTGCTGCAGAGTCGACTACTCGTCGCACTCAATGGTCTCGATGTAAAGAACTGATCGTTCCGCATCGCGCCTGGAGCGCTTTTCCAACACATGCTGTGGACTTACATACTGTTTACTTTGCGCTCCATGCAGGTGGGAAAGTAGAACCGCCGCCATGAATAAAACTGCGCTTTTGCTTCTACTGGGACTGCTGGCAGCGGGGTCTAGTGCTTGCTCCAGTGGAGAGGCTGACAGTGCGCCTGCCACCACCGAGAGCGGCAAAACCGAGGCTACGCAAGCCGAAGTCATGGCCTCTGATATCCCGGTTGCATACACACCCACTGGCGGGTACGGCCAGAACTTTCCTGACCCGGTGCTCGCCACATGCACAGAGCCCCTCGCCGAAGGTGCACCTGATATGCGGGGAATGTGGCAGGCCGTGGCTGCCGAAAAGGATGGGGTTCCACTGCCCCCAGATAGCAAAACCCTCCGCATATTTCAGCGGATCGAGCAGTGTGGTGATCGAGTGACCATCACGGCGGGAGGCATTGTCCACGACATGCGCGCTGATGGGACTGAGAAAAACGGCGTGCACGATGTGGCTGAGTTCGACTACTCAACACCTGTGAACGTGGTGGCGAGCTTTGAAAACGGAGTACACGTTCTTCGCCCCATCGGAACACCACTTGAAGTGACGCGTGAACGCAGCGGCGAGCAACTCATCTGGAACTACCTCGGCACCAAGATCACCCTTGACCGGATCGGCGAAGCAGATGCTCCCCCGCCCACGACGAGCACCGAATCAGCTCCTACTACCCCGCCAACTTCGGCAGGTACCAGCGCTAACTAGCAGTTAGCCATTCTGGATCCCTGCGATACCGGAACCGGAGCGCATCGCGTCTGGAGCGCTTTTTCGACACATACTGTCGATTTTGCGCTCCAGACGCGCGACCACGATCGTGACATTGCTGAGCCGGCACACCATCAGGTACAAGCAAGCTCTAGTCTGAGCAAGCTCTAGTCTGAACCGGT
>CAMDAT010000137.1 GCA_945888825.1 Bifidobacterium breve
TATTTTCGCTCTGAGCCGGGACGAGGAGACCTACTGCAGTCGGTTTGGCGTGCGCCCCAAGATTGCCGGCGACATGTCGATCATTACCCTTGATGGTGAGGAGCATGTGCGGCAGCGGCGTTTGATCAATAAGGGGTTCACCCCGCGACAGGTGCGAGAGATGATTCCGCATGTTCGCGAACTCACCAACGAAATAATCGACGCCATGGAAGCGAAGGGTGACGTCGACTTTGTCTCTGACTTTGCAATTCACATCCCGCTGATCATCATTTGTGAATTGATGGGACTTGATCCGAGTCAGCGCATGTCTATGTACGGATGGTCGGACGCAATGATGGATGGAGATGGCCACGTCGAGGCCGACTCACCTCAGTTGTTAGCGGCGGCTACGGCCTTCGGCGAGTTTGCTGAATTGGCCCTTGAACTGATTGCTGAGCGCCGAGCTGACCCGAAGAGTGACCTCATCAGCATCCTGACTCAGGCCTTTGACGATGGAGGTTTGACGAAGGAGTACAAGGCTACACAGGGCCTTGACGAAGAGTCTCTGGCCAAGATGGCCGAGGAAGTGCGACTTCAAGATGACGAGCTGCTGGCCTTTCTTGTTGTGCTCATGGTGGCTGGGAACGAAACCACTCGAAATGCCCTCACTGGCGGTCTTGTTGCATTGAGCAGATTTCCGGAGCAGCGAAAATTGCTACTTGAAAACTTGAATAATCCCGAGTTCATGGAAGTAGCAGTTGATGAGATTGTTCGCTATGTGACGCCAGTGCTCGGCTTTATCCGAACGGTGACGGTGGATCACACCTATCGCAACACGGAGCTGAAGGTGGGCGATCGCGTGCTCATGCTCTACGGAAGTGCCAACCGTGATCACCGCGTATTTACCCATCCCAATGAACTTGACCTCACGCGTAATCCAAACCCCCATCTTGCTTTTGGGATCGGGCCACATTTCTGTTTGGGAGCAAACCTGGCTCGAATGGAGATCACCACCGTGTTTCAGGAGCTTCTGACCCGGCTACCAGATATCACCGTTCCTGCGGACGCAGTTCCCTCTCGAGGGGATTCCACGCTAGTGCTTGCGCTGAATCACCTGCCTGCCACTTTCACTCCTGGGGCTGGCTGCCCTGTGGATCACTGAACTCATTGTGAATCAACGTGAGCGGATCCTTGACGAGGCGCTGCGCCTGATGTCAGCAGAGGGTTCGGCTGCGATGAGCATGCGGCAGCTTGCTCAGGCTTGCGGCGTGCAGGTGGCTGCTATCTACCACTACTTCCCCTCAAAGGATGCCCTGCTGCAGAGTGTGTTTGAGGAGCGACGCTATGACACGCGCCTAGCGAGTCAGGTTAAAGTTGCGGGACTCGAGGCTGAAGCAGATGTTCCGGAGCGCCTCCGCTCAGTATTCAACTTGTTCTGGTCGGGCGCTCTCGAAGAGGAGGACGTGTTGCGCCTTCTCTTGGGTGAGGGGCTGAGGAATCAGGCAGTAGCCCTTCCAACTGGTTCGGCAATGCTGGAACTTTTCAGGACGGGCGTTCTGAGCTTGCTCGAACAGTACGTGCCAGAGATCCAAGACACAGAGACTGTCTCCGAGGTGTTTGTCGCCCAAATCTTTGCTGGATTTATCCAACATATCTTTCAACCAGATCTTGATACGGACCTGATAGCTAGCCGGGCTGCTGAGGTTCTGGTTCGTAGCGTCCTGTAGGGATCGCAAGTCCTAGGTCCAAAGATTCACTCGCTAGGCCAAATGACCTAAAGGTGTCGTTGTTTCGCGCCGACAACGAACAGGTGAAACTTCTTTCTGGCCGAGCGCAGCATGCTCGCACACGCTCGCAGCAGGGAGCAGTCATGGTGGAGGCCGCAATGGTATTGCCGGTCATGATCCTCATCGTGGTTGGAATCATTGAGTTTGGAATGCTGTTCACCTCCTATTCCACCTCTACAGCCTCTACCCGCAGCGGAGCCAGACTCGCTGCAACTGCATATGCGCAGGCCGGATCCGTAGCCTCCGCTCAGAATGCTGCGCTCACACAGATAGCACTCTCATCGGCTGCAGACCTGAAGGTGCTGACAAACGGAACCCCTGTCGGCATGGCTGTCTACAAGGTGAATCCGGCAGCAACTGACGGAGCCCCATTCGGTGGCTACCCAGGGGACGCAATGGCGGGCGGGTGTTCCTCGAGTTGCGTGAAATTTACTTGGAATCCGACTACCAAAACCATGACCCAAACAACTGGTAGCTGGACCAACGCAGATGCCTGCGGGGTGACAGTGGACACCATTGGGGTATTTGTTCAGGTGCAGCACAAATACATCACCGGGTTTTTTGGCAGTAATCGAACCGTCACAGGCCACACTGTGATGCGCCTTGAACCGCTGCCGAGTGATCAATGCCCCGGCGGATGAGAGTGATGCGCGAATTCCACTCCATCCGAGCACGCAAGACACAGGGCACATCTGCTCCTGTTCGAGGCAGCGCAAACGTCCGTGCAAGAGGCAGCGAGCGGGGCGAGCGCGGAGTTGTGCTGATCTGGTTCGCCCTGATGTTGATAATGCTGATGGGGTTTGCAGGGTTCGCCGTAGACCTGTCGAACTGGTGGTTCCAAGCTGAAAAGATTCAGCGCTCAGCGGATGCTGGTGCACATGCGGGTGCAGCGTTTCTACCTGGGGATCTACCTTCCGCTACCACGACGGCCCGAAGCTTGACAGGTCAAAATGGTTTCAAGAATGGTTCGAACGCAACAGTGACAGTGTCACAAGAGCCAAATCCAAACCGGTTGAGAGTGAAGGTCAAGGCGACAATTCCAACATATTTTGTGGGACTTCTCGGAGTTAGAAGTGTTGACCTAACTCGAGAGGCAGTAGCAGAGTACGTAGCACCGGTGCCGATGGGATCACCAGAGAACAAGCTGGGTAATGACCCAGCTCGCGCTCAGAACACCCCTCAGTTCTGGATCAATATTGCCGGGCCGAACGCGACCAAAAAGTCTGGCGACCGCTTTCAAGCAAAGTTCTGTGCGACCTCGGTAGCCAACTGCACAGGAACCGTGATCTCAGGAATCAACAATGATGAGTACGCAACCGAGGGTTACTTCTTTGCACTCAAGGTGGCATCGGTAGTGGTGGGCCAACCACTGAACATCCAGGTGTATGACCCAGCTATGACCTATGTGAATGACACATGCGGTGTGAATATGCCTACGCAGTCAGAGGCGAACGCCTTACAGGCCCTCCCTGGAACACCGTACCCAGATGGAGCGCTCCGCTTTGCACCAGGTCTCACCTCGTGGTGCACAGGCGACCAAGACATCAGCGGACGCGGCACCAAGACAACCTTTATTGTGCGTGGCCCCGACGCTACGCCTTGGTCTGACTTAGATAATCCAGTGGTAGCTGGATGCACTAAGCAGATGCCCTCCTTCGACCCTGGTGGAAGCAATCCCACCATTTATCAGTACCTCCACCCAACCGATGGAAAGCAGGATGCTCAGGCTGTAGTTAACGCTGCTGATGGCTCGAACACCTTTGCCGAACTCTTTCGACAGAACGTCACTATGTGCTCCATTCCAGCAGGGTCGGTGTCGACAGGCGAATACATTCTGCAAGTCAGAAGCAATGCCACTGCCGCAGCACCCACGGTGTACAGCGCGTCTGTTGTCGATGGTGGCCATAACCGGATGTCAATCTTTGCTGGTTTCGGAACAGCTGGCCTCGCAGCAGTCGACGGCTCGGCTGTGTCGATCAATGCCAGAGGACGTCTACCGATTTATGCCAATGCCACTGCTGCAAATACTTCGTTCTATCTAGCTCGAGTACTCCCCTACGACGCAGGGCGAACACTTCGAGTCACGCTGTTTGATATCGGCGATGCAGCTTCGGCAGGGGTGCTACAGATTCTTCCCCCAGCTGAATTTGCTGCGACATTCTCGGGGTGTGTCTTTAGCCGAAACGACGGGGCAACTCTGAGTTCAACTCCCAGCACTTGCACGCTCAGTAACGTCTCAAGTGCAAACGGATTTGACGGTCGAAGCGTAACGGTAGATATCCCTATTCCGGCTAACTACACATGCACTCCGGCTGTTGCCACTCAGTGCTGGATCAAGGTTCGTGCTGCATTCCCTAGTGGGGTCACTGACACCACTACATGGTCTGCTGCCATTCTCGGCAACCCAATTAGGCTTGTTGAGTAGCTGCAGCAGTCTGCCAGTCAGCGATCTTCTCCCCCATGGGAGTTGACGGTGGTCCCGACACAAAGGGCCAAAGCTCTTCAGCAATCTGTCGCCAGTTTCCGCGAGCCTGAAGGTCTCCGAACAGAGCAAAGAGACCTAGGTTGATACGCTGGATGATGACCATTGATGGCGGCAGGTTCGCAACTTTCATGATTTCGGCGTGGGGTCCCGAAAGGTCAAAGAATTGTCTGACTGACTGCGAGGAATACTCGGGTGTGATCTCCATGACCTGATCATCAAGGACGAACTCGTAGAAGTGCCCGAAGTATTCCTGCATTACGGGATCAGGGACCTCGAGGTCAGGCGGAAGAATACCGATTCTTTGAATAATCTCTCGGAACTTGCCGATGTCCTTCTCTAACACGATGGCCTGAATCATCTCTTCAAAGACCTGCACTTCTGCTGCCGTGAATCGCTTGCAGAGCCCGAAATCCAAGAACGTGATCTGACCGCCGGGTCGAAACACATAGTTGCCCGGGTGAGGGTCACCGTTGAAGGCATTGAGCTGGTAGATGCTGCCAAATGCAAAGCGGTACAAGCACTCCGCTGTGAGCTGCCGCTCCTCGTCCGACCAGGTCATCGCCTCGGAGAATGGGACTCCCTCTGCAAACTCGGTGGTGAGGACCCGCTGTGTTGACAGCGAATCGATCACCTGAGGGATATGGATGTAGGGATGGCCTCCATAGGCAAGTGCGAACATGCGCTGGTGGTCGGCCTCGAGGGCGTAATCAAGCTCCTCTGCTATCCGTTCCTTTAACTCCGCCACAATCGGACCAGGATCCATGCCCGGAAAAAGCAGACTCATCATCTGGAACAGCAGATCAGTGTTGTCTAGATCCGCAGCTATGGCCCGATCAACCCCCGGGTACTGCACTTTCACTGCCACCTTTTGCCCAGCATGAGTGGTAGCGAGATGAACTTGGCCAATCGAGGCCGCAGCTAGCGGCAGCTGAGCGAATTCGGCGAAAATAACCTCAGGTGCGCCACCGAGTTCCTCGATGATGACCTGTTCAACCAAGGCGTAGGCCATCGGAGGCGCATTGTTTTGCAGCTGAGCGAGAGATTGTCTTACTGGCTCGGGCAATCCCTGATCTAGGTAGCTGGCCATTTGACCGAGCTTCATCATGGCCCCGCGCATATTGCCAAGGACCTGAGTGACCTGCTCGGCCGTCTGCAGTTCGAACTCTGACCGGAGTTCCTCACGGCGCTCCTCGGTAGCGAGTACTCCTCGAGCCTTCATGGAGACGAAGTTGCCACCGCTCCGCGCGCCGACCACGGCCAACTGAGCGGATCGACGAACTCGCTGAGTAGGGATGATTGAGGAGTTGGGTGACTGCTGCGCAAGCTTTCTGAAAGCCAGAAATAGCGCGCCACCGACTGCAAGGCTGCCAAGGCCAAGCAGCGACAGTTTCCTAGGATTCATAGGGCTTCTTAAGATTCATAGGATTCACGCGCTAGAGGTGAGTAATGCGCCGAAGACCAACTTGGCATCCGAGCCAAGTTCGACCGAGTCCGAGTTCTAGTCCGAGTCAGCTTTCGGTGATCGTGATGGACTTGATGACTACCTCGTTGACGGGGCGATCCTGACCACCAGTTGGCAGGCTCTCGATGGCCTTGAGCACATCCTCGCCAGCTATCAACTGACCAAAAAGCGAGTACTGCGGCGGCAGGCGAACTCCTGCAGCTCCGGAGATGATGAAGAACTGGCTTCCGTTTGTATTTGGCCCGGCATTCGCCATTGCGAGCGAGCCAACCTTGTACTTGCCGGCTGCTGGTAGTTCATCGGCAAACCTGTACCCGGGTCCGCCGCGTCCGGAGCCTTCAGGGTCTCCGCCTTGAATCATGAACTCGCGAATCACACGGTGGAAGATGACACCGTCGTAGTAGTGATAACGGGCCAGGTTTACAAAGTTGTTCACGGTGTTTGGGGCATCGCTTGCATGCAGAAACGCCGTCATCGTTCCGTGGTTGGTGACGATCTCTGCTTGGTAACTTTTCGAGGGATCGATGTACATCGGAAAAGGCTCCGAGAACTTTGTCTGACGTGGCGACGATCCGTCTGCTGCTGGTTGTTCTGTAGGCATGAGGCGAGTGTAGTCAGCGCAGGCAGCATGCCCATTTTCCTGAGCAGTGATCCCAGGTGATTAGCGGAAACCCTGAAGCACAACTTGTGCCTCTGGCTCGAGGAGCACGAGGACCGCGGCCTTACCTTTACGTACCCCTTCCGTAGGAAGCACAACCGTGGCAGGGTCAGAGGAACCAAGTTTGCGAACAAATTTCAGAGCCTCACTAAATCCAAGATCAGAGTCGATGATCAGTTCCGAAGACATAGAGTCGGCAACTCTGAGCAGGGTCAAAGGGTTGCGGGTAGCTCCCACCTCTTTCAGGGCAGTTCGCAAGAACTGTTGCTGACGTTGCTGACGACCAAGATCAGCAGTCGGCTCGGTGACTTCTCTACCGTCAATAACCTCGGTGTAGTTCCGCGAGCGGGCATACGCCAAGGCCTGCGTCCCATCTAGGGTCACGGGCCCAGCTGTATCCACAACGAGACCAGACTGATCGTCGAATGCAGGGTTCGGGAACTCAATCGTGACTCCCCCAATTGCATCCACTAAGCCAGCAAACGAACCAAACCCAACTTCCATGTAGTGGTTGATGGGAATGTTCAGATTCTGTTGGACTGTCTGGACAAGGTTTGCTGGCCCGTCGTTGTAGGCGCCGTTGATTCGGCCCGGCTTGGAAGTGCTCGCAATGGTCACCCACAGGTCACGCGGGATCGACATCATTGACGAACCAGTCGGCGTGGTGCGCAACACGATGATGGTGTCGCTCCGACGACCAGTGACTCCGCTTGAGCCTTCGGGATCAAAGGCCTCACGCGAGTCGGAGCCAACGAGGAGATAGTTGGTGGAGTCACCGGAGACGGGGTCGAGCACCCCTGC
>CAMDAT010000138.1 GCA_945888825.1 Bifidobacterium breve
CTCTGTTCAATTGCCTGGAGCAAAAGACCAAGCCGAGGTACTCGCGGTAGTTGGTTCAACAGCACAACTTGAGTTCCGTCCCGTTCTCGCCATTGTTGGCAAGCTCCCAACCGGTAAGGACAAAACCAAAGCCGACGAAACTGTCGCTAGGCTCCGCAAGGAACTTGCGATTCCTGATGGCGTCACCACGGCCCAGGTCGTGGCTGATGAGCAGGCAAAGAGCCCTACAACTCCTGCTGTTGACCCCAATGCCCCAGCAGCGGCACCCGCCGAGGCAACCGTGGTAACCGAGCCTGCATCTACTGACACCACCCAGGCTCCTAGCGGCGGCGGTAGGTCGTTCCTCGCTGGCCGAGAACACACGCAGGACCCAACGGGTACCCCTCCAGGTGCCGATCCTGTGCCAACCAGCGAGCCTGCGACTACGGCTTCGCCCACCACAACAATTCCGCCTACTCCGCTGAACCAGTGGGGCGTGAACGTCTATGACCCCAAGTTTGCCGAGTTGTACCAAACCGAAACGCAACTAGCGGCAGAGCTCACGCCTACGGCCGACCAAACTCCCGAGGGAGAGGTCACTCTGAAGGGCGAAGACGGAACGGTGTACAAGCTTGGGCCCGTGGCAGTAGATGGCCGGGCAGTCAAAGGGGCAACGGCGAGTCTGGGACAAGATGGAAAGTGGACGGTGAATCCATCGTTCAAGGCCGGTGTGGACAACATCGATGCGTTCAATGCAATCGCAGCGAAATGCTACGCCGGTGACCCGACTTGTCCCGATCAAGGGGGCGGCAAGGGACAACTCGGAATTGTTCTTGACGGGGTGGTTCTCTCGGCGCCAACAATCAACACGCCATCCTTCGATGCCGACTCCATTCAAATCTCGGGCAGCTTCACCAAGGACGAGGCCGAGTCGCTCTCTGTCGCTCTTCGGTACGGTTCCCTACCCATACAACTCGAGCCGCAACAAGCCGAAACTATCTCTGCAACCCTTGGTCAAGGCGCACTCGAGGCGGGAATCATTGCAGGCATCATCGGCGTACTGATTGTTCTGTCCTATCTGATGTTGTACTACCGACTGCTCGGCTTGGTCACCGCTGTGAGCCTGAGCCTCTCGGCCTCGATGCTCTGGGTCATCATGAGCAATCTGCAGGCCACCGTGACACTTGCGGGGGTGGTTGGCATCGTCGCCTCAATTGGTATCTCGCTGGATTCCAGCATTGTGTTCTATGAAAGCCTGAAGGAGGACGTACGAAACGGTTCCTCCTTGCGTTCCTCCGCTGACAAGTCCTTCACCTCCGCCTATTCCACCATCGTGAAGGCCGATATGGCCTCACTGATTGGTGCAGGGGTGTTGTACTGGCTGTCAATTGGCCCCGTACGCGGCTTTGCGTTCTACCTTGGTGTAGCCACGCTGCTCGACCTCTTCACTGCTTACTTCTTCTTGCGGCCAGCAGTGGTGGTGTTCGCTCGGTCCAAGTTCGGCGAGTATCCGAAGCGGTTCGGCATTCCTGTGGATGACCTAGAGGGCTATACCGATGGGCGAATTGCAGTTGCTGCTTCTAAGAAGGTTGCCGTGCCAGCAGGAAAGGATCTCTCATGAACTCACTCTCTAGGGTGTACCGGGGAGAAAACGACATCAACTTTCAACGTAGTTGGATTCCTCTTGGCATTGTTTCGATCATTCTCGTCATCGGATCGATTCTCTCGATTGCCGTGCAGGGTGTTGATTTGTCTATTGATTTTGAGGGTGGATCTATCTGGGAGGTGCCCTCGAAAACTTTCACCACTGATGAAGCAACCACTGTGCTCGACACCTTTGGCACCAATGCCGGCGAGAAGTACCAAATAGCCACGACCACCGATGGTGTGCGGCTGGTGCGTATCTCGGGCCGAGTCGACACCATTGAGGAAAGCCAAAAGGTGGTAGCCGCTCTTGCCGAGGCTGCAAACATAGATGTCACCGAAGTCGCAGTCACCACAGTCGGTCCGTCCTGGGGTAAGGACATCACCAAGTCAGCGCGCAACTCGCTCATTATCTTTATGGTGCTTGTTGCTGCCTACATTGCTTGGCGACTTGAACCCAAGATGGCTGCTTCTGCCATGGTGGCTGTGTTTCACGACATCATCATTACCGTGGGCTTTTACTCGGTGTTCCACCTAGAGGTATCTCCTGCCACGGTGATTGCATTCTTAACCATCCTTGGCTATTCCCTCTACGACACCATTGTTGTGTATGACCGACTGCAAGAGAACGGGGTCAAACTCACTAGGACGGGTCAGTACACCTACAACGGCATCGTGCGCCGATCGCTCAATCAAGTCTTGATGCGCTCGGTGAACACCACCACAGTCACGCTCATTCCTGTTTTGTCCATGTTGGTGGTGGGCAAATACATCTTTGGTGAGCCGACGTTGGGTGACTTCTCTCTTGCCCTCCTGATTGGGTTGGCCTCGGGTGCGTACTCCTCGATCGCTGTAGCCACTCCGCTGACAGCAGTTCTCAAGGAGCGTGAGCCTCGCTACAAAGAGATTCGGACCCGCATGATTGCCAAAGGTATTGATCCAAACGAGACCGCTTGGCATGGAGTGAACGTGACGGGTGCACCTGCCTCAGGATCGACTCGTCCAGGAGTGGTCAGGCCCACTGTGGCAGCGGGTTCGAGTGCTCCGGCGCTGACCACGAACATCGGTGGTCACCCTCCGCGGCCAAGAAAGAAAAAGAAGACCTGAGGCCGCGCTCCCCAAGAGCCTTTCGGCTCGGTAGCGTAGGAGTAGTAGGACCGATCCCACAGGAGGTGACCCATGGCAACAGTGACAAGGGTTCTTCCTTGGCGTCGCCATAGCCAGCCCCCAGCGATGGAGGTTCAAGAGATCATTGAGCAGTATCGGAAGTTCCATCCGAAACGCTCAACTGAGGTCATTTCCGAGGCCTATCGCATGGCCGCCGGCGCGCATCAGGGGCAACTGCGACGCTCAGGCGAGCCCTACATCACCCATCCTCTTGCAGTGGCTGGCATCGTCGCCCGCTACGGAATGGACGACGTCACCATTGCGGCAGCGCTGCTGCACGATGCTGTAGAAGACACTGTCATCACCCTCGAAGAACTCGAAGAGAAATTCGGAGCAGAACTCACCGCCATTGTGGACGGGGTCACCAAGCTCGAACGGATTCACTTCGATACCAAAGAAGCGCAGCAGGCAGCCACGATGCGCAAGATGCTCGTGGCGATGGCAAAGGACTTGCGAGTGCTCGTCATCAAGCTCGCTGACCGGCTTCACAACATGCGTACCATTGCTGCGCTTCCGGCTTGGAAGCAAGAGCGAACTGCCCAAGAAACCCTTGATATTTATGCACCACTTGCTCATCGCCTTGGGATGCAAGAGATCCGCCAACAGCTCGAAGACCTTTGCTTTTCCTCGCTCTACCCTCGGCGCTACGCCGAGGTGGACCACATGGTGGCTGAACGTGCACCCGAACGTGATGCCTATGTCGACGCAGTCATCGACGAAATCAGAGACCGTCTAGCAGAGGTGAATATCACCGCGGCTGTCACTGGTCGCCCGAAGCACCTCTGGTCGATTTATGAAAAAATGGTGGTTCGAGGCAAAGCTTTTGAAGAGATCTTCGACCTGATTGGCATCCGGCTAGTAGTCGACAGTTCCAAGGATTGTTACGCAGCGCTCGGGTCAATTCATGCCATGTGGACTCCCGTTCCGGGGCGGTTCAAGGACTACATTGCTATGCCCAAGTTCAACCTCTATCAGTCGCTGCACACCACAGTGATTGGTCCAGAGGGCAAGCCCATCGAGGTGCAGATACGCACTCCAGAGATGCATAACCGCGCCGAATGGGGGGTAGCTGCGCACTTCTCCTATAAGGAGGGCACCACAGAGGACATGACTTGGTTATCTCGCATTGTTGGTTGGCAACAAGAGATGACCGACCCCGGCGAGTTCATGGCAAACCTCAAGATCGATCTTGACCAAGATGAGGTGTTTGTCTTTACTCCCAAAGGCGATGTCGCAACGCTTCCAGCAGGAGCCACCCCCGTTGATTTTGCGTATTCGATTCACTCCGAAGTTGGGCATCGATGCATTGGAGCGCGGGTAGCCGGCAGGCTGGTACCGCTCGATACTGAACTGCAGTCTGGGGATACTGTCGAGATCTTTACCTCAAAGGTTGCTGGCGCGGGTCCGAGCCAGGACTGGCTCAACTTTGTTGCTACCCACGCTGCAAAATCTCGAATCAAGCAGTGGTTCTCTCGGGAGCGTCGGGGAGATGCACTCGATGCTGGCCGTGAATCCCTAGTAAAGGCCATGCGACGTGAAGCGCTGCCGGCTCAAAAGATTTTGGGCGGCGAGGTCATGCTCGAGGTTGCACTCCAACTGAAGTATCAGTCAGTCGAGGCGCTCTTCACCGCAATCGGTGAGCATCATGTGTCTCCCGAATCGGTGGCCAGCAGAATTGCGGAACTGTTGCGAACCGCTGCTGGCGATCGTGAAGAAGTGGTGTCTACCCCGAACCGCTCGGTCAACCGCCGACAAGGTCGGCCAGCGGGTGTGCATGTCGAAGGCTATGACGATGTTCTGGTGCGAATGGCTCGATGCTGCACTGCTGTTCCCGGAGATGACATCATCGGCTTTGTTACCCGTGGTCGGGGTGTCTCTGTTCATCGAACCGACTGCGCCAATGCGACCTCGCTCGCGGCGGCGCAGGGCGAACGCATTATTCATGTGGAGTGGGATTCAGACTCCACGGGAAACTTTGTTGCCTTGGTGGAAGTCAAAGCGCTTGACCGACCCAGACTTCTGCAAGATGTCACCGCCACCCTGTCCGACAACCATGTGAATATCGTCAGCAGTCAGAGTACCTGTGGCCAAGATCGTGTCTCGAAGATGCGTTTCGAATTTGAACTCGCTGACCCAAGCCATCTTGATACTCTCCTGAATCGGTTACGAACGATCGATAGCGTCTACGACGCCTATCGGGTGATACCAGGGGCTGTTTCATAATCCGTCTACCACCCAAGGTGAGCTAGCTTCAGATTCTCCTCAGGGGACGATCCCTGAGGTAACCAATGTCCACATCAGAGAGTCAGAAGTACTGACATGGCTTCAAGAAAAAAACGCGATGATTCCGCAGATCGACCAACACTGAGTCTGGTCTCGGATGAGGACTCAAACCCAAGAGCGGAACAGGACCCAACTGTTGATTCCTCCTCTGATAGTGAGGAGGCCGCCGACGCTGTTGAGGGGGCTGATCCGAGTTCCACCGAATCCCACCAAGCTGAGGGAGTCGAGTCTGCGGAGCCCGCGAATTCCGAGATAGCGAATTCTGAAATTCCCGGACTCGCAGCTATGTCGCCTACTGAGCAGGCTCAGGCAATTCTCGAAGATGCTGACCCCGTTGCGTATTACCGAATGCTCAACGGCTTGGTTCGCTCCTCGCACTCCTCGTTGCTGCAAGCCTTGCCCTACACGCCGGCGCTCGAGTTTCACAGCCCAACCTGTGTTGTGGTGGAGCCGGAGCCAAGCAACATCGAAACCGTTGGCCTCTATGCACGGGCGGCCTATCCGGACTTTGACCGAATTCTGCTAGCAGCCTTTAACGACCCAGCGCATGACGACCTCATGGCAGCTCTCTATCATTTGCTGATCGTCGAGAAGACAAATGTTGCAGTGGTGACCAATCACGGGCAGATCATAGACATCGCACTAGTTATGGGAGCTTGGCTCTCTGCCATGTTGGCCCCGGGACGCAGCTTTGGGGTCCTCGGTGAACACACCAGCCTGGAGCAACTCGCAGAAGTCTCCAATGTGCTGGTCTCACGCATGGTGATCACTCGGCAGGCCTTCAACGTGCCAGCAATCCAGGTGCTGCAATGCGGCTCAAGAATCTTCTTGTCCGTCCCGCAGACAGCGAGTCGCCGCCGAGCAAAACTCGAAACCGCTTTGGTGCGAGCCAACAACACGCTGATGAGAACTGCCCTAGATGCACAGCTTGCACAGGGTGGCCAACTGTTGGCTATGGCAGCAAGCGGAAGCCAAGACCTGACCATCCCAGGTCTGATGAAAAAGGCGCGAGCTGCTTGGCGGGCACGGCGTGGGGATGATCCGGGCGAAGCCCCTACATTGCATCTGCAACCGCTGTACGACGGGACGCTCACCCTGATGCAGTCCTGCACCTACGTGCTGCCCGTTGCTATCTGTTTGGATTCCAGCACTCCGGCCTGTGTTATCGGAGGGCTCACACGCCTGAACGGTAAAGACGACTGCCACCGGATCATGGATTGGATCGCGCTGGCACACCAAGAGGCAACCGGGACTCCAACTATTTATCACTGGCATGAGGATGACCTGCTGACACAGGTCAGAGCAAGACTCAACCGCTAGCTGAACGGGTAGCTAAGCCAACCGGTGATCCGCTGTTAGCGTGGGCAACCGTGACAGAGACTCGCCGCGAGCAATTTCAAGCACTGAGAGGGATGCGAGACATTCTTCCCCCGGAATCAGCGCGTCGTCGCGAACTTACGAAGCAGTTTGTTTCCCAGTGTGAGCTAGCCGGCTACCACGAGGTGGTCCCGCCGCTACTCGAGGATCTAGGAGTGTTCTTAAGGGTCGGCGAGGCTACGGACGTAGTCACCAAAGAGATGTACGACTTTGTTGATAAGGATCAAACCCGAATAGCTCTCCGACCCGAGATGACCGCCGGTGTCGTACGAGCTTTTGTTCAACACCGACCAGTGCTGCCCTGGAAGGTTTGGTACGCCGGAACAAACTTTCGCCACGAGCGCCCCCAGAAAGGTCGCTACCGGATGTTTGATCAGCTTGGTGTTGAAGCACTCGGAGTAGATGATGCTGATCTTGATGTCGAGATCATTTCCTTGGCGAGCAGATTCTTTGCCTCGCTCGGGCTGCGGCAAGTAACCCTGCTGATCAATTCACTTGGAGAACATGAGGATCGCGAGCAGTACACCGAAGCAGTTCGCCTGTACCTGCTAGCTCATCAGTACGAACTCTCCGAGGCTTCACAAGTCACCTTGGAACGCAATCCATGACGAGTCTTGGATTCCAAGCGTGAAGAAGATCGCCAGATCATCGCTGATGCACCGCTCGTAGCCGATTACTTGTCCGAGGATTCTGCTGATCATTACGCGCGAGTCTT
>CAMDAT010000139.1 GCA_945888825.1 Bifidobacterium breve
CCAACGGTGGACCCTGCCAGCAAAAAGCAGAACCTCCAGTCAGCCCAGCCGTAGAACACGTAGCTGGCACCCAGAACAAACAGTTTCCAGTCTGTGGGGCGATCATTCAGCTTCCAGCTCACACCCAGCACGACGACGAAGAACAACGCGAACGTCATCGTTGGAAAGAGCACCTTGAGCGCCTCCTCGGCACAAGTTCACTAGGTTCCTAGCGCACTGGACTTGGCAGGACTCCCCCAGAGGAACCTCGCTGCTGAACATTGAACCTTACCGAGGCAGGCAACTGGCTGATACCAACGGAGTTCTTGCCACTGTGCTGCGCCGATTCCTGCGAGCCACTAAGGGATCGGGAGTAGCTTGGAGAATCTCAGAGATCCACCATCATTCGAATGGCTACAAGACACAGTGCACTTGGTCCAAGACAACTCACCGCCGCATTATCCACGTCAGAGGAAAAGCAATCGTGACTATCGGGGCAGGTTTGGAATGCGCCGACGAGAATGCCCGACTGATCGAGGCGGTCTTTGCCAAACTCGCCGAGCGAGAAGCCTCGTAGGTTCGCCACCTTGTCATCTAGGTCGATACCCGTTCGGGCAACAACGAGAGCATAATGAAGGTTGGTACTGACTCGCTCCGAGTCATGCACGACATTGAGTCCGGCACGTTCATGATGACCACCCTGTGAGAGAAGCTGATGAGTTATTTTGCGAATAAGACCGTTGTGGTACTGGGCGCTACAGGCATCCTCGGCCAACTTACGGCCCACGATCTTCGCCAGCGTGGTGCAGACGTGAGGCTCATTGTTCGAAGTCCCAATTCGCTGGCTGCTGCTCTGCGTGACCTTCCCGTAGCGGTTGCTGACATCACGAAGCGCGGCGAAGTCGCAGCGGCCTTGACCGCTGTTTCACAGGGGCAATCCGTGGACGGAATCATCAATTGCACGGGCGTCGTAGCGTTCGGCAACTTCAGTGAACTTTCCGATGAGGTTGCGCAAGAAGTGATGGCCGTTAACGCTCTCGGAGTGATCAACGTCATCTCGCTCGCTACCACGAGTCTCAACCCTGAGGGGTTCCTTGCCTCATTTACTGGTGTCGCCGCCGATATGACGATTGCCGGCATGGGGGCTTACTGCGCGTCGAAGGCCGCAGCCAAAACGGCAATGGGTGTGGCTGCGCGAGAACTACGGAGACAGAAGATCAGGGTGCTTGACATTCGGGCGCCACACACCGAAACGGGACTCATAACCCGTGCCCTTGAGGGCACGGCTCCAAAGATGCCAGAGGGTCTGCAGCCACAAGCAGTGATTGACCGAGTACTCGACGCAATCGCCATGGGCGAAAAGGACCTGCCGGCAGAGGCGTTTGCTGCGCAGAGCAATTGATGCTTTAGGAATGAACTGTGTGGGGACTTGGTCGGGAGGGCGAGACCTAGCAGTCGCTCATCATTCGAAGGGCATGGCATATTTCGGTAGCCCGAATGCCGAGTTCACCGATCTTGGCGGTCAGTGCTGCACGCTGAATCCGTTGGAGGCTGTCGAAGTTGGCGACGCACTCCGTAGTCAGGCCTTCCTCGGAGCCGAGTTGGATCTCCGTTGGGATTGAACGGATGGTCCTCGTAACAGGTGCGACCACTACACCGCTCAAAACCGAGACCGCTTCTGAGCGGGTGACCACCAATACTGGGCGGCGAGCAGATTCGATTTCTGCCCACCAAATGTCTCCTTGTTGGGGGATCGTCACCAAGGCTCCTCGTTGATCAAACTCCTCGTGGTGACATCTAGCCCCTCGAGCTCAGCAGGCGTCTCCGGGCTTCGTCGATACGCCTCGGCGATCTGACGCCCAGTTCTCTGCCTGCGGTGTTCATCAATGATCCGCTCCAGTCCCATTCTGACGAGGTCAGATCGGCTAGAGGCTGCCCCTTGGGCAACGAGTTCATCAACTTTGCGCATCAGCGCTTCATCTACACGAGTGACGAGTTGGGCCATACAAAAAGTATACCAATATGTATAGCAGATTACTATACACGTGGAAGCGGATCGCACTGAATCCCCCGCCGTATCTGGCGAGCCAGGTCAATACCTGCAAGCCGCCTCAGCAGATGGAGGGCAGTGTCACTACCTGCGGAGACCCCCGCAGCACTGACGATGTCTCCGTCATCAACAAAGCGTTCGTCATGTTTGACATCAACAGTTGGGTCGAGTCGATCCGACAACAGTTCTGCAAGTCATAGGGCTCTGTCCGAACCCCGGTCCATTGCTAGACCGGGGTTCGAATGAGGACCTTTTGGTGGAGGTGATGAGAATCGAACTCACGACCTCTTCGATGCGACCGAAGCGCTCTAGCCAACTGAGCTACACCCCCAGGAAAGGAACCTTGACACTAGCCGGGGAAGGGCTTACTCAAGAAGCCGGCAAGGCTGGTGTTAGTTTGCGACTCGTCGAGGAGCTGGAGTTGCACGGCCGACGGTTGAAGTCTGCAGGCTGCTCGGAAGTGAGGACGCAGGCACTAGGCCACTTCGTTGGGCTCTCTGCTGCACCATTCCAGCGGACTGATTTGCTTGATTGAGCAGGAAGACATAGCCAACAAGCAAAGCTGCCGACAGCATGAACGGAACGAGGAAGACACTTCCGAAGGCAACGGTGCAGAGAAGAGTCAGCACTGCGATTGCACCAAGGACCACCAGAACATCCTGCCGACGGCGGCGCACCGAAGGAGAGATCTTCGCCTGAGAAGTCTGAGCCGCAGCAGCGTTCGATCGATCTCGAAGATCAATCACATTGCTTGAGGAATTACGAGCGTTAGAGGAAGTACGGGCGCTTGAGGAATTGAGGCTGACTGGGCGAGGCATTCTTGGCAAATCTGCGCCGCGACGGTTACCCGACCGGTGTAGGACCGAAAGCTGATGATTGAACGAGCGGATGGAGTCAGTGCGGCGACCCACCGAGAGTTTGCGAAGGACCTCTGGAAGTAACACGATGGCCCAAACAACTGCGAGACCTAAGAAGATCAACGTAGAGACATTCATTGAATGTTTCAGTCCTTTTCTTGAACCGAGGGCTCCGGCGGGAACAATCGATTCAGCGAGTTGTGCGAAATTTAGCTCTGAGCGAGCTAGGTGTATTCAACGCAAACATTACTTTACGGTTTCAGGGCCAATGTTACAAGTAGCTTACGGATTACATCAGTGTCATTCGAGCAATCGAGCAGGAAACCCTTGTTTCTAGGCGTCTTCGCCGGCTTCGCCCACGAGTTCTGACTGCCGGCGAAATGTGCCAGATCGGCCACCAGTCTTCTCCCAGAGGGCAATCTCGCCAATGACCATGGCGCGATCAACTGACTTGCACATGTCATAGATGGTGAGGCAAGCGACCGTGACGGCAGTCAGGGCTTCCATCTCGACCCCAGTGCGGTCCACGGTTTCTACCTGGGCCTCCACCTCGATAAACGAGTCCTCGATGCGAAAATTCACCAGCATGGCGCCCATCAGCACGGGGTGACAGAGCGGAATCAGATCAGAAGCTCGTTTCGCAGCCTGAATTCCCGCAACGCGAGCCACGGACAACACATCGCCCTTGTTAATCGCTCCACGTGCGACCAACGAGGTGGTGTCGGTCGTCATGTACACCCGACCCCGTGCTATGGCTCGACGGTGAGTGGGTTCCTTTGGAGTCACATCGACCATGCGTGCACGGCCGAGCGGATCAAGATGGGTCAAGCCCCGGTCTGACATAAGAGCAGCTTAGTTGCAGCGCTTATCTCATGACATAGTCAGGTGAGCTGAGTCAGAGGAACACAGCACAGGTGAGCTCAGCACAAGTGAACTCGGTCAGGGAAACTCAGCACAGGCCTTCACGGTGAGCGACCTCTGTCAGGAAGGCCCGGAACTCTGGTCCAAGGTCTTCACGACGAAGCGCTAGTTCGACAGTGGCCCGCAGGTAATCGATCTTTTTGCCAATATCAAACCGGCCCTCACTAAACACATACCCATACACGGGGCTCTTTCCGAGCAGCGCCGCAATGGCATCAGTCAACTGAATCTCGCCGCCAACTCCAGGCTGCACGTCTCCGAGTACATCAAATATCTCTGGAGTGAACAGATAGCGGCCCATCACGGCAAGGTTTGAGGGTGCGTCTGCAGGGTCGGGCTTTTCGACGATCTCGGTGATTTCACAAAGTGCACCATGGCAGTTTGAAACACCAGCACAGCCATAAGAAGAGATGGACGCCTTGTCTACCTCCATCAGGGCAACCACCGAGGCCTCATGCTCATCAAAGCTCTTGATCATATTGGTGAGCACCGTTGAGTTCTCATCCATAATGTCGTCGCCAAGCATGACCACAAAAGGCTCATCGCCAACATGCTTGCGAGCAACCGACACCGCATGGCCAAGACCGAGTGGCTCTCCTTGGCGGACAAAGTGAATGTCGGCTAGTTCTGCAAGCTCGACGACCTCGGCCAAGTCTCCCATTTTGCCCTTTGCTTTGAGCTGGTACTCCAACTCAAAGTTGCGGTCGAAGTGGTCTTCGAGACTGCGCTTGTTGCGGCCCGTAATGATCAAGATGTCGTCGATTCCGGCTTTCACGGCCTCTTCGACCACGTACTGGATCGCTGGGCGGTCAACCACTGGAAGCATCTCTTTGGGTTGCGCCTTGGTAGCTGGAAGAAAGCGGGTTCCGAGACCTGCTGCTGGTATGACTGCTTTCGTTACTCGGCCCATGAGTTACTCCGATGTTCGTGTTGGCAGAAGTCTGATTCTGCTCGTGAGGTGAAGGTTACAGAGGTGATGGTAACTAGCGTCTTTGTAAATTCAACCTTCTTTTGCCAAATTGTTGACAATTGCCTAGTGGCCGGGAATCAACTCGCTTGACCTGCATTCTCAAGCGCAGAAGTCGGCTTCTTGGGAAGCTTGGACTGCAGGCGTTATCATCAATGCTCCTGCAGGGAGATTGCCAGCGCCTGACCTACCGGTGCCCTCCCCTCAATCAGACCAATCCCCTAGGTAGAGAGCCTCAGATGCCCGTATACGAATACCGCTGCAAGAACTGTGCGCATCAGTTCGACATCCAGCAATCATTCTCTGACGACTCACTGACAGTCTGCCCGGACTGCGGCCAAGCCGAACTTCGCAAGGTGTTTCAGCCAGTAGGAATCACGTTCAAGGGCTCGGGCTTTTACAAGAACGACAGTCGCTCAGGATCCTCAGATTCTGGGTCTTCGGGGTCATCCTCTACAGCCTCATCCTCTGCAAGCTCAGACTCATCAGGCACAGACTCATCAAGCACAGACTCATCAAGCACAGACTCATCAAGCTCGGGATCATCAAGCTCTGATTCCTCGAAGAGCAACTCCGGGTCTAGCTCCGACTCAGGTGGCTCAAGTGATAAACCTGCCAAAGCAACTCCAATAAAAACCAAAGCTACTGACTAGCGGCCTAACAGCCTGGGGGTACAGACGTGAATGATCAGGACTACACACAGGACTCAGGTATCGGGGCTGTGGGTTGGATGCGCTCTGTAGTAATCGACGCTCATGACCCCGTGCTCCTTGCCCAATTCTGGTGCAACGTGCTCGACGTCGAGATAGTCGAGAGCGAAGCAGACTGGGTACAGCTCAGCCCCGACCCCGGGGGAACGTTCTTTGCGTTCCAGCCCAGCACTGCGCCAAGGCCAGAGTCACTTGTTGCTCGACCAGATATTGAAGTGACTGACATCGACCACGCCCGAGACCGCATCATCGAACTAGGCGGTTCCTACGTGCGAACGATTCAGGAACTCAAGGGTGACCACCACTATGTGATGGCAGACCCTGAGGGTAACGAGATGTGCTTAGTCCAACCGCTGCCACCGGAATTGGCTCGGCCTCGTTGGGGCGACCAAGCAATCTGATGAGTCACTTTGTCCCTCCCGAGAAGGACCAAGTCAAACCGCTCTTTAGCGCAGTACTTGGAGCACTCACGTGGAGCGGAGGCGGACCAACCGAGCTGCAACTCGACTTGTTGCAATCTCTGCTCAACGCGTTTGCCCAGGGGACTCCCCAGGTAGTCAGAGAGTTCTCCCCCATTTCCCCTGAAACGGCTCGCGCCGAGCTTGGGGACACGCTCCTCCTCGAGCAGTGCGTCAACTTGGTGACCATCTTGGAATTCACGTTGCATCCCCTACCAGTAGGCCTAGAAAAGCATGCGGAGCAGTACCTGCGTGAACTGGGGACAGAACCCAGGCTCCCCGAGGTTCTGAGAGACACATCTGAAGAGCACATGCTTAGGCTCCATGCCGATCTGATGCGGAACTCTTGGTACACCGAGCAGACCATCAAGGGAATCTTCACCGGCAACATGGGAGAACTTCTGCGGTCAAAGCTTGCTTACTACTCGATTGGAAGAGACGAAGCGCTCGCGGCAAAGTGGGAAGGGTTACGAGACTGCCCCGAAGGATCTTGGGGCCATGGTGTTGCGCAGTTCTACGACATGCACGAGTTTGCGTTTCCCGGTGAACCGACAGGGATTTATGAGATTGGCGCCTTGCATGATTGGGTTCACGTGCTCACCGATTACGACACCTCACCCGAAGGTGAGATTGACGTATTCGCCTTTATCGCAGCAACTATGGATGACCCTCGTGGGTTTACTCAGTTCATTTTCACCTTGGCTCTTTTTCAGAATGCAAGCATCACCACCGTGGGCGGCAAAGAGGTCATGATTGCCAGAGCTGACACGCTTTCGGATGCAGGCGCTAGCGATCACCTTGCCGATGCGTTCTGGCGCGCAGCGCAGTGCACTGCAGATCCAATGGGCGGAGTGGACCACTTTGCGCTTGCTAACACTCCGCTGCAGGAACTTCGAGAGCGCTGGAATATCCCCCCGAAGTCCTACCCATCACCTGGAGCGCTCGATAGCGCGAGCAAAAACTCGCAACTACTTTCTGACTAGCTCGCTGGAGTTGGCGCATCAGCAGGTGAAGCAGCAGTTCGCCCACTGCTCGCCGCGGCTGCAATTCCCATGCCGAGCAGCGAGACCAGAACAATCACCCAGGAGGCGCGCTGTAGCCCAGCAGCAAAATCCTCAGTCTGTGTGGTGTTGCTCCCAGAGGAGGGACCTGAAACGGCCAT
>CAMDAT010000140.1 GCA_945888825.1 Bifidobacterium breve
GGTGGTGGTGGTACTGGTACTGGTACTGGCGCTGGTGGTGGTACTGGTTCTGGCGCTGGTGGTGGGACTGGTGCTGCTGGGACTGGTGCTGGCTCAGGAACTGGTGCTGGCTCGGGAACTGGTGCTGGCTCTGGCTCTGGTGCGTGTGCATGCTCGGGCGCTGGTGCTGGGACTGGTGCTGCTGGGACTGGTTCTGAAGGCTGCTGGCTTGGCGAGGCAAAGGGATTAACAGGCTCGACAGGAGACCCCACGGGGGTCTGATCAACCACGGGCGCAGGCTGCGGTTGGTTTTGGCGCGGCTCGCCACCGAGCGCTGCAAACTTTTGAGCAGTGGGCGTTAACGGTTCCACGCTTGCAAGCGGTTCTGGAGTTGGACTCAGTGGTGGTGGTGGACTCAGTGGTGGCGGACTCAGTGGAGTTGGACTCAGTGGTGGAGGTGGACTCAGTGGAGTTGGACTCAGTGGCGGTGGCGGACTCAGAGGAGGAGGAGGCGTAACCGGCTCAGGCGTAACCGACTCAGGAGCAACCGGCTCAACGCTGGTTCTGCTGTTTGGCCGACCGAAGAGTTGCCTAGTCGGTCTGCGGGTAGCCTGTTCTGGTAGCGGGTTGGCAGGAGGCGGGTCGGCGGGAGGCGGATCGGCGGGTAGCGGAATAGCGGCAAACGGATTGGTGGGTAGCGGAGGAACCGCCTGGGGAACAGGATCAGGAGCAGCAGGTGCGACGGGAGCCAAGGGGGCTGGGGCAGGAGGGGCTGGAACAGGTGCAGCAGGTGCAGGTTGCGGGGCAGCAGATTCGACTGGGGCCGTCACAGGAACAGCTGCTGGCGTTGCGATAGAGAAAACATCTTCTTCGGTTACTAGCGCTGCTGTTGCTATGGCATGCAGCGCCTGTTCGCGCGAGAACGTCGGAACAGACAAGAACTCATCGCTCGAGGATCCCCGACGCTTCGTGGGGCTTGCCGGGCTGCTCGGGCTTGTCGGGCTTGTCGTAACGACAGGCTCAGCACTCTTGGGTGTCTTTGCCTTCTTACGCTTGCCCCTCATTGACGCAGACCCTCCAGAGTCTCCGAGTGCTTCAAGTGGCGGCACAGAAGCTGCCCATCGCGCTGGAACTGCTGCGGCAATGATTCCCAGAGTTGAAGCTGCCACTGTAGTGACCAACAGAACCGGTACCGGGATTACAAACCCAGAGATTCCGAAACTGCTGAGCGAGTTAACCGCGACGCGGGCTCCCAGAATCCCTATGAGCAGTCCCAAGAGGGTCCCGATGACGGCAAAAGCTGCCCCTTCGACCAGAACCAATCGCATGACCTGACGTCGGCTCGCACCGGCAGCACGAAGCAAGCCGAACTCCCGGCGGCGCTCCCCTACCGACAACAGCAGGGTGTTGACCACACCGACTAGTGCCTGCAGAAGCGTAAATAACAACATCCATTGAATGACCCGCTCAAAGCCGCGCAGTAGATCGGCGCGACTCGACACGAACTCCGCTGGCCGCAACACCGATTTCACTCCGTAGCTCTTCGCCAGTTTTTCAACTGAACGGCGCGCCGCTGCAGTGTCGTTCTTGAGTGCGACCAGTCCGGCAATATCCACCGAGGCCGGAACTTGGCGACTGACAATCTCTCGGTCCATCACCGCCTCGCCTAGCAGCAGCGAACCAGTTCCATAGATGCCCTCCACCTTGAGGGTCTCGATTCCTTGGCTCGTAAACTCAACCGCAATCTGGTCGCCAACCTGAACGCCGAGTTGCTGTGCAGTTTTTTCTGCAAGCGCTACTCCCTCCAGGCTGATTTCCTTGGGCGTCACACCAATCCACCCGGGTGAGAGCAGCTGACTAAGAGACTGCCCATCAATACCAGTCAGGCGAACGGGCACCTGATTGATTGTGACTCGTCCAACTTGCCAGCCACTGACTGCTTCTACATCTGGCAACTCCGAGACTCGCTCTAACAAGTCAGCAGGTAGGCCACCGCGAGTAAAGGTCCCAGAGTCAATAACTAGGTCGGACTGAACTAGGTCGCCAACGTCGGAGTCAATGGCCGAGGTGAACGACGCCAAGAACACAGCAAGACCGACAACCACACCCGTGGCTAATAAGAGTGCTCCAGTCGTAGCCGCAGTTCTGGTGCGGTTGCGTAGTGCATCTCGGGCACCGATGCGTCGAAGTGCCTTTGACCGAGTGGGCACTGCCCGAATGCCAAGTGCAACTGCAGAGGCAAGCACCGTTGGCACCATCGAAACAAACACAACGGCAGCTAGGACGAAGATGGCAACCGAGACAGCAACACTGTTAGCGGTGTTGGTGATGATCATGAAGCCGCCAACAAGTACCGCCGCTGCGACACCCATCAGTACCGACCGCAGAAAGCGGAAAAAGACCGAGGGTGAGCGCACCGTCTCGGCTTCTACAACAGCTTCAATAGGCGCCACCGAGCATGCTCTCCACGCTGGAAATACTGCCGCCAACAAGGTGGCAGCACACCCAACCACAACCGCTAGCACCAAGGCCGGTATCGAAACTAGGGACCCGCCTACTGGTATTGCCGTGCCGAGCGAGCCCAGAACAGCCTCGATCAATCTGGCCAGTAGCAGCCCAACGGGGGCACCGATGACAGATCCGATCACGGCTAACACTGCTGCTTCGAGCAGCGCCACTTGCATCAACTGATGACGCTTCGCTCCGAACAGGCGGAAGGTCGCAAAGCTTTGTCGTCGATAGGAATACAACAGCGTGAGCGAGTTGGCCACGGTTGCCATGCCCACCAACAACGCCAGTGCAGCGAAACCAATAATGAGCCCTCGGATCAGAGCAAAACTGCGAGTCAGGCTTTCTTGGCGATGCACTGCCCCTGTGGGCCCGTCAACGACAATTGCTCCAGCGGGCAGACTCGCTGCGATTCTGGCTTGGACTAGCGCAGGGTCTGCGTCTTTGGTCAGGCGAATAGCCACCCGGTTGTCATTGTCCGGAAGGTCAAAGAGAATGCGAGCCTGCTCGGTAGAAAAGAGAGCCAAACTTGACCCATCTGGCAGGTTGCCCTTGTCGGTCGTGATGATCCCGACGATTTCATAGGGTGCAATTTTGGTCTTGCCGGCCACCACCACCTGATCGCCAACTTGTAGCCCCGCTTTGGCGGCTGATCGTTTGTCGATCACGACCTCATTCGGAGCCGCCGGTGGACGACCCTTGCCCACAAATTCATAGGGCGTCAGTTGCGCATCCGAGGGCCAATTCGATCCAAGCGGTTGCTCCGATAGGCCCGGCGCGACAATCGGCTCGCCGTCCGCACCTAGCAAGACCGTGGCCTCTTCGATGCGGGGCGAGACAGCAGCTATGCCCTCTTGCCCCTCAAGGGACTGTGCAATAAAGCTCGGAATCAGTCGGCGGGTCTGCTCAAGTGCAGACTCATAGGCGACATCGCCTTCGACGATAAGGTCCGCGGGTTCAGCACCAGCGGCGGCCAAGTCCGCGAGTCCTTCAGAGACCCGATCAAGCAAGGTGAGCGCGCCGGCTAAATAGCCAACGCTCAGAGCAATAGCAACGGTGGCGAGCGCTAGGCGGCGGCGCTGTCGCAGCACGGCGACAGACATCCTCCAGGTCCCGATTCCGGGCCGCTTACCGGAAACGAACGACATCGTGAGAACCCTACTCCTGCAGGTGACTCAACCCGGTGAGGCTGTACATCTTGAGCCTCACGAGGTTGCCAGCTCAAGCACTTGTTCCATGTCCTCGGAACACAACACTCCGTGAACAGTGGTTCCGTCAGTAACCACGGCCCGCCAAGACTGACCCGACCCCAATCGGCCCAACACCTCGGCAACAGACTCGCTTGGATGCACCCGTGGAAGGCTCCACATTGGCTCGACAAAAGACTCGATTGGAACGACTGAACGCTGTGCCGGCGGCACGCGAAGCACCGCATCAGGCATGACCAGCGAAGCCACGTGACCTAGTGAATCCACAACAGGAACAAGCGGAGCGCCAGGGTTTTTCTGCAAAGTCTGCTCCAGCTGCGCAATCGTTGCTGTGCAAGCCAACGGGCTCGGCAGCTTTCTCCCAAGTCCGCCCACAGATCGGTCTAATAACTCGGGCTGCGCTGCAGAGGCCTTCCATTCGGAACGGGCCGCAACAAAGAGGAACACGGCAAGAATCAGAATCCAGAATCCAGACCACACCGACCACCAAGCAATGCAAGCAAGCGAGAAGACCACCAGCGCTACTGCAAGAATTTGCCCAATTAAAGCAGCCATGCGAGTTGCAGGAATTTTGCGGCGTGATCGCCGCCACAAGATGGCACGAAGCATTCGACCGCCGTCTAACGGGAACGCTGGCAACAGGTTGCTAATGGCGAGCACCACGTTGATTGCACTCAGCCAAATCAACAGACTCAGCAAAACCCGTGAACCATTCAATTGATCAACAAACCAGAAGCAGCCAGCAAAGATGCCCGCCATGACAAAGCTCATGGCCGGTCCTGCAGCAGCAATTCGGAACTCCGCACCCGGGTTATCCGCATCGCCTTCCAGCTTGGCTACCCCGCCAAACAGCCAAAGTGTGATCTCAACTACCTTCACATCGTTTCGATCGGCGATGTAGCTATGTCCCAGTTCGTGGCCGACTAGAGAGACTAAAAAACCGATGACGCCAATCACCCCTGCAAACCAATACGCGCTTGTCGGGTGATCGGGAGCAGCTACTGGCAACGAGATGGTGGCCAAGCTAAAAGCCAACAGCACGCACACAATCAGCACACCCCAGTTCAGACCGATGGGGACACCGAGCAGTTTTCCTATGCGGAGGTGGGTCTTCATGGCCCTGTTGAGCGTACTGCCCGAGGGCCTCAACTCCGCCGCGTTGTTCTAGTTAACTGAGAGCCCGCTCTTGCTTGAATTACTCAGGCTGTATTCAATACAGAGGTGACCCTGGACCGAGCGAACCAGCCTGACCTGCTGAACTTGGTCCTTCGAAGGGCCGAACTGTTGGCAAGTAGGGATGCAACAGTGCCTGTGACCTCGGCGGCGGCGGACCAGTCGGATGAACTCGCCGCAGCGACAGCAGAATTGAAAATACGACTCGAGAGCGCTCCGATGGCCGTTCGCAGGCTCACGCTTGGCGAGCCTGGGGACCTGTGTGACCGTCTGGCTCTTGCTGAGCCGATTCATCCGTTTGCTTCGAGCAGCCCAACGGATCGCGAAGCTGACATTGCTGACCGATTCGCTCCGGACCGGCGCTGTTTCGTTCTCGAGCATCCCCTGCTTCGGGGGCATCCGCTGAACGTGGTGTGGGTTGCGCTTCTTGATTTCAGGCCCGCAGCAATTCCGCAAATTCTGGACCCCAATCGAACCCAACTCGACCCATTAGATGCCACCACCGCTGTCTTTTATTCAATTTGGAATGTTGAGGCTGGACTAAGCGGCATTCCTGGCGGCGCCTCGTTGCTGACTGGAGCGATGGATCTGCTCAAATCGGAGTTTCCCAAGCTGAGTCAGTTCGTGACGCTCTCACCTATCCCGGGGTATCGAGCCTGGCTATCGCAAGAGCAAGCTGTGACTCACAGCCCAGAGGAACTCCTGAAAGACTGCGCTACTTACTTGTGCAGCCTTGGTGAAACTGGACGCCCGATCGACCCCGTGGCTAGGTTCCACCTAGGAAACGGGGCGCGTCTGGTTCAGATAAACCCCCAAGCCGACCTGTCGGATCGAGGAGTTGAGCGCTCGTTCGGGATCATGGCCAACTACTTGTACGAACCCGAGGATCGCTCTGCAAATCAGGCCGCTGTTCGCCAGGGGAACATCCCGATTGGGGCTCAAGTTCAAGAGTTGCTGGGCTAATTGCCCGAGCAGCCTGGGGCGAGATTTCACAACCCCAGCATCAGGGGGTTGGTTTGAGAACTCGCGGCTAGCGGCAGGGGTGTAAATTCTGGTTTCTGTGACTGCCCCCGACACTGCATCGCCTCGGGCCGCTACCTCACAGTCCCCCCTGCTGCTGACGGCCCTGCAATGGGCCACGCCGATTGCAGCCGTTGGTCTGACAGTCCTCTGGCTCCTTTGGGGGGCAAACGAACCGGGGGCAACCAGTCTGATTGTTCTTGTGGCTGCAGTCGCCGCATACCTAGCAATGCTTGTCAGTTCTCGTCATGGAACTGCTGTGCCGATGAATGCTGCGATTGCCTTGAGCGGCATAGCCCTAGTCCTGGTGGCGATCGCACCAATCCATCACTCCCGGGATTTGTACCTGTACAACTCCTACGGCCGTCTGGTTTCGGTGCATCAACTGAACCCATTTTTTAACCCACCGAACTCCGCACCCACAGACCCGACTCTGGGGTTTGTAGCTGAACGGTGGCACGATCAGAACTCCATGTATGGTCCCGCCTTTGTTGGCCTTGCAGCGGTGGTGGCAAGCCTTGCTGGAACATCTCAGTTGGCCATTCGGCTGCTCTGGCAAAGCCTCATCGCTTCTGCCGCTTTTGCTGCTGTACTCCTGATTGCAAGGAGGACAAACAGCAGCTTGTCTGTGCTCGCTCTTGGATGCTCGCCGGTCATTCTTGCAACCGTGAACGATGCCCACAATGACGTCCTCATCGGCCTAGCCCTGCTCGGAGTAGTGCTCCTTGCCGAGGACCATCGCCATGGGCTAGCTGGCGGCTTGGCGGCCTTAGCGATCGCTATCAAACTGTCCGTAGCCTTTCCCATTGTTGCAATCCTGGCTTGGGTTTTTTGGCGGCGAGGAACCCGGCCCGCTCTGCGCCTTGCTACGCCCATCGCTGTTGCGGTGGGCGTGGCCTACTTGCTTGTCGGGGGAATCGAATCTCTTCGTCCGATTCAACAAAGCGCCGGAGATGACAGCAGATTCTCGCTGTGGAAGACCATACGGACCCGACAGATCGCGTCACTGCAAGACCTCGGCGCAACCCGGGATGCGGCAATTGAGGCAGTAGCTCAGAACATTTCTCGGTACTCACTGCTGCTGCTCCTGTTGTGTTTTGTTGTTGTGCTCTGGCAGTACCGACGAGCACGCCACCCGGGGGAGGCTGCCACCGCAGCCGGACTGCTCCTCTGCATCTCAGCCGCCTACGTGATGCCTTGGTACGGCGCCATG
>CAMDAT010000141.1 GCA_945888825.1 Bifidobacterium breve
GCTGATTCTCTAGCGAGCCAAGCGCCAGTGCGCATGCCGTGTTCAGAATCGGTAAACCCACGCGAATCCAACTCGGCAAGAACCTGAACTGACGCAGCATCAACAAACCTACGGGTCTGTTCAATCTGAGTCACCGCCAAACACAACTCCTCGCCCGAGAACATCGAAGTGTCCCACTGGGCCAGATTCGCGAGCGCAGTGCTGGCACTATCAAGTTCAGCAAAGAAGGCTGGTTCGGGCAGGTCGGGGTGTGTTTGGGGTGACCGCTTATCGAACATATGTTCTACAATAAACAACGGGTGTGACACTGACCAGAACAGCGCTCCCAGCCAAAGATCAAGCCCGTCGCGAGCATCTTGTCGCGCACTTCACCGCTCAATGTGCGAAACTTGCTCCGGTGAGTGACGAGTTGATGAAGACAGTACAAAGCGAGGCCTCTGAGCGCATGGCTAAGGCCGTGACGCACACAAAGTCCGAGTTTGCAGGTGTGCGAACGGGTCGGGCAACGCCGGCGCTGGTCGAAAAGCTGCCAGTTGAGTACTACGGCTCGACGATGCCCTTGCAGCAATTGGCAGGGTTCTCGGTACCCGAGGCTCGAATGCTCTTCATCACACCGTTCGATAAGGGGTCGATGCCGGCCATCGAGAAGGCCCTGCAGAACTCGAATCTCGGGCTGAATCCATCGAACGACGGCATTACTGTGCGCTTGGCTTTCCCGCCGCTCACTGAGGAGCGCCGCAAGGAGTTTGTGAAGCTCGTCAAAGCAAAGGCTGAGGACGGCCGGACAGCAGTTCGCAGCGCACGTCGAGATGCTCGCAAGGACCTTGAAGCGCTCGAGAAGGACGGCGACATCTCCTCTGACGACATGCACCGCGCAGAGGCTGAGCTAGATCGAACAACAAAGCAGTTTGAGGCGGAGATCGACGACGCTCTCAACATCAAAACAGTGGAACTCCTCGAGGGGTAACCGAGCAGCTTCTGTGACTCGGGTTTACCCGCAGCACAAGGATGCAAGACAGAGTGAGAAGGCCAGGAGGATAGTGATGAGTGACGAGAATGATCCTGAAGAGGGTCGCACAGAGGGCGTAAGAATTATTGGGGCTCAAGAAGCAGCCGAGGCTGCCGGACGCAGCGATGTTGTGCGCCGTCGCCGTGGAGGCCAAAAGAAGTACGGCGACCGGCCCGATGAGCCAGCGGCCAGCGCTGATCTGCCAAAGATCACGATTTCGACCACAGAGGACGACCCATCGAGCAACCCTGAGCGCTATGGGGCAACTGTCGGATCCTCCGACGACTTTGACGGTACTGAGGATGGCCCCATTTGGGCTGACCCACCAGTCGAAAGATATGGCCCTACCGACGAGAACGGCGACCGAATCGAAGTTGGTCACGCCCGAATGATTCCTGCAGAACCTGAACCAGACAGCGCCGGCACAAAGCAGGCTAGCCAGAGTGGATTTCCCGGTGCTGGTGATGAACCCTACGGAGACCCTCGCTACATGACTGACCCAGACGAGTTCGATCAGACTGCGACTGAGCAGCCCTACTCTGATGAGGACTCGTTCGTCCTGCCGCATTGGACCGAGCCCCCAACGGGGCAGGTTCCCAAGGTTGTTATTGGCGAGGATGCACCCGAGCCGGAGCCCTTGGCAACTCACTCAAATCAGCCTCGTTGGCGTGATGAGGGTGAGCGCGAAGTGGCAACCGACTTTGATGATCTTGTCGATGATGCTCCCCGTCTGGGTGCGCTCAGCGGCGATAGCGGTGCCTCAGTTGCCGACGAGTTCTTCTCGGATACTCGAACAGAGGGCGTCGAGGGCATTGAGTCATCAGACGCCATGGATGATTTCTCACCCGAGGGAGATTTCTCCGAACTAGATTCGCCCCGGTCGGGCGCCGGAAGGCGTCGTCAGGCAGCAGCAGCATCTGGAGATGTTTCAGCGGATCCCAGTGACGCTGACCAGGCTGCTTCAGTTTCCGCTGGCGGAGAACGCAACCTAGGAACCGCAATCGGCGTTGGAGTTGGCCTCGTCATATTGGGCTTGGTGTGCTTCAAGCTTGGAGCCCTACCAACTGCCATTCTTGCAACAGCCATCATTACCTTCGCTGCTTTTGAGTACTTCACAGCAGTGCGGAGTAGCGGCCACAATCCGGCCACGCTGCTCGGCCTCGTTGCAGTGGCTGGCCTGGTCTTCGCCACCTTTACTTCTGGCCTGAGCGCATTTCCGATTGTGATGGGTCTGGCAGTTATGGCTGGGCTGGTGTGGTACCTGTGGGTTGCACCAGGAGAGCATTCGGTTGCGAATCTGGGTCTGACCTTGCTTGGGGTTCTATGGATCGGCTTTTTGGGTTCGTTTGCAACGCTCTTCTTGGGCCTTGGCAAGCAGATGGAAGATGTCAGCCCAGCGCTTACTTCTAATCCGGGTATCGGCGTGTTGTTGGCAGCAGTCATCGTCGCCGTGAGCCACGATGTAGGGGCGTTCTTTGTTGGCAAGTACATGGGTAGCACTCCACTTTCGGCGGCTAGCCCAAACAAAACCCAAGAGGGCATGATCGGCGGGGTGCTGAGCGCTTTGGTGGTCACCGTGGTGATCATCGGGTTTGGCGGAATCTCTCCGATCGGCGACAGCATTCCTCGGACCATCGTCTTCGCAGTGTTGTGTGCTTTGGCGGCTCCGCTCGGTGACTTGTGCGAGTCCTTCGTCAAGCGAGACTTGAAGGTCAAGGACATGGGTTCGGTGCTGCCGGGACACGGTGGAGTGCTCGACCGGTTCGATGCCCTTCTCTTCGTTCTGCCGACTGCCTACTTCGTAACCGTGCTGTTCAATGTGTGGACCTTGTCCGCATCCTGAGAAGATTCAGCAGTGGCGTCCGGTGCTTGACACCGGTCCTCGGTAGCATAGAAACATCATGACGACGGTTGCAGTACTCGGCTCAACAGGCTCAATTGGAACACAGACCCTTGAGGTGATCGCTGCACAGCCTGATCGTTTTCGTGTCGTTGCTCTAGCAGCCGGCCGATCCATTAAGGAACTTGCAGCTCAAGCTCATGCAGTGAGGCCCGAAGTGGTCGCAGTCGCTGACGAGTCACTCGTTGGCGAGCTTGCTGAGTTGCTTCCCGCTGGGGTTGCCATTGAGGCTGGTCCTGATGCGCTAGCAGCGCTCGCAGTTGAGGCCGAGATAGTCGTGAACGCCGTAGTGGGGTTTGCAGGACTACCGGTGACAATGGCAACGCTCAGCTCAGGCAGGCGTCTGGCCTTAGCAAACAAGGAGTCACTCATAGCCGCCGGTCCAGTCGTGCAGGCGGTTCGTACCACACCAGGTGCCGAACTGATCCCTGTAGATAGCGAGCACTGCGCACTGCATATGTGCCTGCGAGCTGGTGAAGGTACGTCAAGGTTGTCTCGGCTGGTGCTGACTGCTTCGGGTGGTCCCTTCCGTGGAATGACTCCTCAGGAGTTACAAGAGGTCACCGTTGAGGCCGCGCTCAAGCATCCGACTTGGAGCATGGGGCCAAAGATCACGATTGACTCTTCTACCTTGGTGAACAAGGGCCTTGAGGTGATCGAGGCCCATGAGCTCTTCCATGTTGGCTACGACGAGATCGACGTGGTGGTGCATCCGCAATCGATTGTTCATTCCATGGCCGAGTTCACTGATGGCGCCACGATTGCTCAGCTCTCCATGCCAGATATGCGCCTACCAATTGGCTATGCGCTGGCCTACCCCGACCGAATCGACACGGCCTTTGGCTCAATGGACTGGTCGACAATCAGTTCGCTTAGCTTCGAGCCACCAGATCGCAAAACGTTTCGTTGTCTCGATCTTGCCTATGCCGCAGGACGTTCAGCCAAGACGGCACCTGCTTGGTTGTCAGCAGCGAATGAGATTGCAGTTGACGCATTTCTAGCGGGGCGCATTGGATGGGCAGCCATAGCTGATGTGATCGATGCTGCCATGCAAGTTTGGTCTGGTGATCCTGCGGATTCGCTTGAGGCAGTGCTTCAAGCCGACATGCAAGGTCGCCAAGCTGCGAGTGAGTTGATCGATTCCGGGCGATTCGATCTTGAAACCTTTTCTGCGGGAGGAACAAAATGAGCGATTCGACATCACCTGAGCCAGATGGTTCGCAAGCAGAAACTGCGTCGCAGGCGGGAGCCACGGTGCTTGTTGAGCCGACTGAGGCCGAGGTGCAACAAGAGCGCCAAGATCTAGCTGGCGTGGTCGGCAGCCCATGGTCTCGAGGCCTCCGGCTCGTTGGTCTAGTCGCCGTAGTGGTGCTGCTCGGAATGCGACAGGGATTGTCGATGCTGGTGGTAGTTGCAGCCATCGTCATCATGATTTTCTTGCATGAGCTCGGCCACTTCATCATGGCTCGCAGAGCCGGCATGTTGGTCACCGAATTCTTCATCGGGTTTGGACCCCGAATCTTTTCGTTCCGACGCGGCGAGACCGAGTACGGGCTCAAGGTGATCCCTGCTGGGGCTTACGTCAAGATCATCGGGATGAGCAATATGGAAGAGGTGGACCCTGCCCTGGAGTCCCGCACCTATCGACAGAAGTCCTGTTCTCAGCGAGTCGGTGTGGCTGTTGCCGGGTCGACTATGCATTTCTTGATTGCCTTTGTTTTGCTCTTTATTCAGTTCGCTTTCATTGGTGGTCCCGATGGGGGTCGGTGGCAAGTTGGCGAACTCACCGAAGGCGGTGCAGCGCAGCAGGCTGGAGTGCTCACCGGAGATGAAGTCGTTGGATTTAATGGCTCGGAGATCTCGAGCTTCGATGAGTTTCGGACCCAAGTCAGCGCAGCTGATGCAGGAAAAGTTGACTTTGAGGTTGTGCGAGATGGGGAGCGGGTCATCATCCCAATCGATCTCTCGACACGGGTCAAGATCATCGGAACCGTGGGCGAGGACATCGATGTTCTCGACAACGGGGATCAGATCCTCGTTGGGGGTTCTCCGACCAACGGTGCAGCCGCTGCTGCCGGGCTCATAGAAGGGTCAACCTTGGTTCAGGTGAACGGGGTTGATGTGAACTCGCTCGATCAGGTCAAGTCTGCAATGGCTGACTCGGCAGATGGCGAGTTCACTCTTACGACTCAATCACCCGACGGAGTGAGCACCACGGCAACTATCGATTTGGGGTCCGAGGTTGCAACTACACAACCAACAGCATTCGTTGGGGTGGGGCAGCAAGCGGTACTCGAGACTCAGTCCGTTCCAGCAGCAGCCTGGAGCACTGTCACGACCTTTTCTAGAACTGCTCAGGCCAGCATCGTTGGGGTTGGCAAGTTCTTCTGGCCACCAAACATCTATGAGTTTGTGAGTTCCACGCTTACTGGAGATGCTCCCGAGGATTCAACAACTACAGCAACCGCAGCCGAGGACACCCCTGCTGGAGCATCAGCGAATCGACCTATTTCGATAATCGGAGTAGCGATGTTGGGACGCGATCTGTCCTCCGAGAACATCTCTAACCTGATTCAGTTTCTGGCACTTCTGAACATCTTCATCGGCATCTTCAACCTGATCCCTCTTCTTCCCTTTGACGGCGGTCACGTAGTCATTGCGTTGTACGAACGCTTTCAAGAAAAACGGAAACGGACTGATCAGCGCTATCTCGCAGATGTGTCTCGCATGGCACCGGTTGTCTATGTGGTCATTTCGGTGCTTGCCGTGGTGGGCATTCTGGCAATGTTCCTAGACATCACCAAGGGTGTCAGCATGTAGTTCAGCAGTTTCGGCTTGGCAGGTGTCGGCCGATGGAGTTGGGTGAACGCTAACTTGGTGGGATGGATGCAGGAGCAGTTACCTTCCCCCGGCGCTCAACTCGGCGAATTACAGTTGGTCAGGTTCCCGTTGGCGGCGGCGCACCTATCACCGTGCAATCCATGACTACTACCAAGACTGCTGACGTCGATGCGACGCTGCAGCAGATTTATGCCCTTGCGGCATCGGGTTGTGACATCGTTCGCTGCACGTGTAACGACCTCGCAGCAGCGGAAGGGCTTGCTCGGATCGTGCCCCGTAGCCCGATTCCCGTGATTGCGGACATTCATCATCAATACAAAATGGCGCTAGCCGCATTAGAGGCGGGAGTTCAGGGACTCCGCCTCAACCCGGGAAACATCAGAAAGCCAGAGCACATCAAGGCTGTCGCATCCGAAGCTCGTGACCGAAACGTGCCAATTCGCATCGGTGTCAACGGTGGCTCCTTGGACCCAGCGCTGTATGAGAAATATGGCGGAACAGTCACACCCGAAGCCATGGTCGAGTCTGCAATGACCGAGATTGCGTACTTCGATGAGGTGGGTTTCGACCTCATCAAAATCTCGGTCAAGGCATCAAACGTGCCGTTGATGATTGAGGCGTATCGGCAGTTGGCCGAGGCGACGGATCACCCGTTGCATCTTGGAGTCACCGAGGCCGGACCATTGCCAGGCGGTTACATCAAGGCAACCGCAGGCATCGCAACGCTGCTAGCTGAAGGGATTGGCGACACAATCCGTTATTCCCTGACCGCTGACCCAGTTGAAGAGGCCAAAGCGGGCAGGCTGTTGCTGGAATCCTACGGATTACGTGAGCGTAAGAATGTCGACCTGATCGCATGCCCAAGTTGTGGCCGCGCCGAGATTGATGTGATCGCGGTAGCAGAGGCTGCTCAGTTGGCTTTTGCCGGCAAGGAACTACCACTGCAGGTTGCTGTTATGGGCTGTGTGGTCAATGGCCCGGGCGAGGCTCGTGATGCTGATATTGGAATTGCTGCTGGCCGGCATCGAGGTCACCTATTCGTGAAGGGGATCAACGTTGCAGTGGTACCCGAGGACGAGATGGTTGACACCCTTGTTGAGTGGGCAGAATTCATAGCTGAACACGGAGCCGAGGCAGCGCTTGCACGAGTAGATACCGAAAAGGCGCGGCGCGAGGCCGAGAAGGATCGCGC
>CAMDAT010000142.1 GCA_945888825.1 Bifidobacterium breve
CGCTCCCGAATAATCGCCTTTACGCTCGCTGCCGGAATTGCCGGATTTGGAGGAGGCCTGCTCGCATCATTCGCGGGTCGCGCGAACTACCAGGCAAGCTTCCCGTATGTAGTCGGCCTTGTCTGGGTAGCCCTGGTCATCTCAGCCGGGGCACGAAGCATTCAAGCTGCCGTGTTCTCTGGGATCATGTTCTTCTTATTGCCAGCCACGCTGAACCGAGTCTTTTCTTGGCCAGAAAACTATCTGGAAGCCCACCAGCAGGCTCCAGAGTGGATGCAGAACCTCCTGGGCCTGGTTCAACCTAATTGGGCTTTACCGGTGTCGTTCATCCTGTTCGGGATCGGTGCATTTACCTATGCCAAGCACCCCGAGGGAATCATCGAGGCGCAGACAAACTCCTCGGTCACAGCACTACTGCGTTGGACTGAACGGCGTAAGGCGAAAGTCGACGCATCCAGCAGCGTAGATGCGCCACAGGTATCTGCCTGATGACCCCGACAACAGACTCGACCGAACATCCAAACGAACAGCCGGCACCGCTTCTTCAGGCCTCCGGTATCAGCAAACGATTTGCTGGGCTCATGGCCCTTGCCGACGTCTCGATTCAGGTTGGCGCAGGCGAGACAGTGGCTGTGATTGGTCCGAACGGTGCAGGAAAGAGCACCCTGTTCAACTGCTTGAGCGGAGTACTGCGAGCAGACCGGGGGACGGTGACGTTCGATGGGCAGCGCCTCGAGTCCCTAGGCCCGACTCAACGTTCCCGTCTGGGAATCGCCCGAACCTTCCAGCGAATCGAACTGTTTGGTGGCATGACTGTTCGCGATCATTTGATGGTGGCTGAACGTGCCCGCTCAGGACGCGGTGGGCTTTGGTCTGATCTCTTTCGATCCTCCAAGCCGACCGAAGAGGAGTATGCCCGTTGCCAAGCAGTACTTGACCTGCTCGGACTCGATGATGTCGAGGACCGCTCCGCAGACTCGCTCTCGTTAGGCAAGGGCCGGCTCGTAGAACTGGGACGCGCCCTGATGTGCGAGCCGCGACTCCTCTTCCTTGATGAACCCTCCTCTGGCCTAGACCGCAACGAAACCGAAGAGATGAGCCTGGCCTTAGAGACAGTGCAACGAGAACACGGCACAGCCGTCGTGCTCATTGAGCACGACGTTCCGATGGTGCAGCGCCTAGCAACTCGCATCTATGTGCTCGACTACGGAAGCTTGATTGCAAGTGGCAACACCATGGATGTGCTCGAGGACGAGGTCGTTCGCGCTGCCTACCTTGGAGTAGCCACATGAGCACTCCTGTGTTGAGCTGCGAGAATCTCGAGGCTGGCTACGGCCCGTTCCGCGCCCTATTTGGAATTTCCTTCGAGGTCGCTGAGGGAACTGCAACAGCCTTGATCGGCCCCAACGGTGCCGGCAAGTCAACAGTGGCACGAGTAGCGAGCGGACTCGTTGCTCCTTCTGCGGGTCGGGTGCTGGTCAAGGGCGTGGACATGTCCGGCAAGGCCCCCCACGAGTTCGCTGAGGCAGGGATCGCTCACGCCCCAGAAGGGCGGGCTGTCTTTGCGACTTTGACGGTGCAAGAGAATCTGGAACTCGCCTTCCGAGAGACGCTCGGCCGCAAGGGTGTTGGGGCTGCACTCGATGAGGCGTACGAGATGTTTCCTCGCCTGAAGGAACGGCGCACGCAGCTCGCTGGCACTCTCTCGGGGGGCGAGCAACGAATTTTGACGCTGGCACGAGTCATGATTCTGCGACCCGCCCTTCTGATTGCAGACGAGCTCTCATTGGGGTTAGCCCCGATGATCACCACCGAGGTCTACCGAATTCTTGAAAGAATCAAGGCGGCTGGCTGCGCCCTTCTCATCGTGGAACAACACATGGATTATGCGCTGGCCTTATCTGATGAGGTGCTGCTGTTACGTCAGGGAGAGGTCACCTTTCGGGGTCCACCAAGTGAGCTGGACCGAAGATCCGCCTCGCTCCTTTCAGAGTCGCTGTCCGAGTCGCTCTCCGAGAACCCACCACAACAGGAGCAATCATCATGACCACCGAATCGGCGCCGCTGCCCGAGTCCATCCCAGCAGCGGTATACCAGTCTCAGCGAGTGGTCACCATCGAACAGCGACCACTAGCGGAGCCCAACCCCGCTCAAGTGGTAGTCGAGGTGAGTCACTGCGGAATCTGTGGCAGTGACCTTCACCTGATCGACGAGGGCTGGGGACAATCAGGAGACGTATTGGGCCATGAGTGGAGCGGAGTTGTTCGCTCAGTTGGTGACTCTGTGGTTGAGTTCCAACCTGGGGATCGAGTCATCGGCGCCGATTCACCAAGGTGCGGTGTGTGTGCCGCTTGCGTGGCTAAAAAGCCATCCCAGTGCGAGGATCGCGAGCCAACTACGGGCCATTTCGACGGTGCATTTGCTACCCATGTACTTGCTGATGCCAACACGTTGTTGCATATTCCAGATGAACTCGGACTTCGCGAAGCGGCACTTGCTGAGCCTTTGGCTGTGGCTCTGCACGCGATCACCCGGTCGGGGATTGAGCAGGGCAATAGCGCAATTGTCTTTGGTGCGGGACCAATCGGCGCCCTCATCGCAGCAGTACTCATACAAGATGGCCACCAGGTGACTGTGGTGGAGCCAGCGGAGCAACGCCAAGAACTCGCCCGTGGCATTGGGGCCGCTGCTGTGTTGCGTCCCGAGGAACTGCCGAGCTTCGACATGGGACAGGTAGATACGCTCGCCGAAGATGCGGTGCATGTGGTGTTCGAATGCTCGGGGCGTCGCGATGCAATGGAATCCGGGTTTCAGCAGTTGCGGCGGGGCGGAGTGCTTGTGCTCGTGGGTACAGGAATTGACCGGCCGCGGTTTGATCCAAATCGGATGATTCTCTTGGAACTGACCGTACGCGGCGCGTTCGTGTATGACGCCGACGGGTTTGATCGGGCCCTTGAGATGCTATCGAGCGGGACACTCCCCACAGATCTGCTCATCGATCAGGCTGAGTATGACCTCACGGGGATTGCAGAAGCCGTTGACAAACTCGTACGGGGCGAACATTCCGGAAAGGTAATGATCACACCAGGAGGCGCAGACCATGACTGAGCAGATCCCCGACAGCCAGGCTTCAGCGCAGGAGCTGTTTCCGGCGGGAATCCCTCGACTGAACCACATCGGGTTATCGCTCCCCGCTGACGCTCTGAGCGCCGAGGGTCGAGCCGAGATCCTTGCCTTTTACGGCGAGTGTTTCGGCTGGACGGAGCTGCCTACTGAGACGCTTGACCGAACCCGAATGGTGCTTGCGGTCGGTCACTGGGATCAGTTTGTCTTTTTACACGCGGATGACGAGCCTATGAAATGCCCACGCCTTGATCACTTCGGTGTCTCGGTACAATCCCGAGCCGACCTTGACTCTGCTTGGTCTCGAGTCGCTAGTTGGGCCGAACGAGATAGTCGAGTCGATGTTATGGAACCGAATGTGGACGACTTCGAGGTGTTGAAGATTCACTCTTTCTACGTTCGATTCTTATTGCCAATGATGGTTGAAGTTCAATACTGGGAGTTTGCCTAACATGTCGAATCATCCGATCAGACACGGAGCCTTTGTCCCGCAAGGATGGAAGCTTGAGTACACCGGAATCGACCCTCGTCAGGCATGGGAGACCTCTGTCGCGTGGGCGCAGTATGCCGAAGAACTCGGATATGACCACCTGTGGGTCTACGACCACGTTGAGACGGTGCCACGACGCGAACGCACTCACTGTTTCGAGGCATTCACCATGTTGGCAGCGCTGTCACAGGTAACCGAGACGGCCGAACTCGGCCAACTCGTCACCTGCGTGGGCTACCGAAATGTTGGACTCCTTGCCAAAGAGGCTGCTTGCGTTGACGTGATGTCGAATGGTCGGCTCATTCTTGGAATTGGCGCAGGCTGGTTTGACCGTGAATATCAGGCCTACGGATATGAGTACCCATCAAATCGGGACCGTCTAGCTCTGCTCAATGAAGCCCTCGAGGTCATTCCAAAGCTCTGGTCAGAAGAGACTGTCAGCTACGCCGGGCACTACCTTCAACTTGATGGCGCGTACTGCGAGCCCGCACCGCTGCGTTCGCCTCGGCCACCGATTCTTGTTGGTGGCGGCGGCGAAAAAGTAACGCTACGGATTGCAGCTCGGCATGCGGATATGACCAACTGGCAAGTGGGACTCGACTCATTCATACATAAGTCCAATCTGCTAGAGGGCTACTGCGAAGAGATTGGTCGAGACCCCAATTCGATCATTCGCACTCACGGGCCCGACTGTTTGATTGTCAACAATCAGAATGAGCTAGAGAAGTGGCTCGACACCAAAGATGGTGGGCATCTCTGGGCAGCCACAGACCATGAGGAGTACCTACGCGACAACTTTGTGGGCACCGTGGAGCAGGTTGCAGAGAAGGCCCAAGCATTTCTCGATGCTGGCTGCTCGGAATTCATTCTGTGGTTCCGGGATGCACCGTCATATGACTCACTGACTGCATGGCTACAAGAAGTTGTGCCATTACTTGACTGACGCCAATGTCAGTTAGAACCTGCGTCAGGTAGTCTTGTGAGATGTCGCGCCGAGTAGCAATCGTGGGAGTCGCACTGTCCGATACCGGACGCGTGGACGAACTCACTCCATTTCATTTGCATGCCCAAGCTGTTCGCGGAGCAATTGCTGATGCTGGGCTCACCAAGGAGGATATTGACGGGTTCGCATCACACGGAACGGGCACCCTGCCACCAATTGAGGTAGCTGAATACCTCGGGTTACGGCCGACCTGGTTCGACTCCACGGGCATTGGTGGCGGCACCTGGGAAGTCATGGCGGCCCATGCAGTCGATGCTATTAGTAACGGCCACGCCGACGTCATTGTGCTGTCCTATGGATCAACGACTCGCGCCGATCTTAAGAAAGGCCGCCGCACGGCAAACCTGAGCTTTGGCGCACGTGGACCAATTCAGTATGAGGTCCCCTACGGCCACACCCTGATTGCAAAGTACGGAATGGCAACGAACCGCCACCGCTACGAATACGGCACAACGATGGAGCAACTGGCAGAAATCGCTGTCTCACACCGCTATAACGCCAGCTTCAATCCTGACGCCTACTACCGCGAGCCAATCACCATCGCGGAAGTGCTCGATGGTCCAATGATTGCTGACCCCTTCACCAAACTGCAGTGCTGTATCCGATCTGACGGCGGTTGCGCGGTGGTGTTCGCGGCCGAGGATCGAGTGGTTGACTGCAAGACTGATCCAGTCTGGGTGCTCGGTTCAGGCCAGCATGCCTCGCACAGTTCCATGTCGGAATGGGATGACTTCTGTGTTGGCCCAGCAGCCAAAGCGGGGGCCGACGCATTTGCCCGAGCCGGTGTCACTCCAGCGGATATCGACCTGTGCTGCATCTATGACGCGTTCACCTTCATGGTGCTCGAAACGCTCGAAGATTTGGGATTCTGCGCCAAAGGCGAGGGCGGGTCATTCGTTGAAGATGGCAAGCTCCGTATTGGTGGTGCGTTGCCCACAAACCCCGATGGCGGCGGACTCTCTGCCTGTCATCCAGGGATGCGCGGACTGTTTCTAATCGTTGAGGCCACCCGGCAACTCCGTGGCGATTACGCCACTGCAGGAACTCCTGAGCGGCAAGTAGCTGAAGCCGAACTCGCCTGCGTCTCGGGTACAGGCGGCTGGTTCTGTGCCAACGGAACGATGATCTTGGGTTCTGGCTGAGGGCTGTTCTGGCTGAGGGCTGCTCAGGCTGAGGGCTGCTCTGGGGCAAACACAGCCATCGTGACTTCATCAGTGACGGCCTCGGTGCGAAAGCTCAACCGCATCCCGATCTTGAGCTGATCGGGTTCGCAGTCCACAACCCGCGTCATCATGCGAGGTCCTTCATCCAAGTCCACCATGGCTGCGATGTAGGGAACCTGTTCTCCGAACGGTGGCAGGTCATTTCGAAATACAACCGAGTGCGTGTACAACACCGCACCTCCACTCGCCTCAACCCAGCTCACATCCTCACTCCAACAAAAGGGGCAAAAGGGTCGTGGGTAGGAATGGTACTGAGAACAGCTCGCGCACAACTTGAGCAGGAGTCGGCCTTCGCGAAGGGCAGTCCAGTACGGCTCGGACTCAGGTTCAATGGTGGGCAGGTCAAATCTGGGGCCGGTAACTGACACAGACGTCAGATTACCATCACTGTCTGACAGGCGCAGCTCCCTTCCCACTGCGCTGCTCCCTTCCCACTGCCCTACTCCCTTCCCACTGCCCTACTCACTTTGAGCGAGATTCCGTTTCCCCTGAGCCGTCAGAACTACACCGGAACCGACCATCTCCTCGGCCTCTAGGCGAGCCAAGAGTTCAGGATCTTCCACTCGCCCATAGGCTCGGCTAGCACCCTGTGGAAGATCAACTACGACTAGACCCCACTGTGCAGAACCATCCCGGCCATGCACCACGCTATAGGTGGCAATTGTGGCTGGGCCTGAGTAACTGTCCACGATGGGGAGCGCGGCCGGTGCAGGCAGCGGCTCTTTTGCGAGAGCAGGAGCAGCCACAGCGGATCGCCCGGCGGGTTCGGAGCAGTACACGGCTGCGATGTGCTTGGTCATATGCATACCGACCCCAGACACCAACCCGAATGAGCCTGGGTCTGTGCGTAACACATCAACCATCGCAGCAATTGAGTGCGACAAGTAGTTGCTCGCAGGACCGCCTGCGTAGGGCAGGCCACCCGTCACGGTCAGCGAGCGATCTGCAAGGAGCGGATCAATCCCGAGGGCGTCAGCTGCAAAGTGAACCGAGGAAGCAAAGC
>CAMDAT010000143.1 GCA_945888825.1 Bifidobacterium breve
TTCAGCTTCGGTTCCTTGGCAAAGATGCGCAGCAGGTCTGCGATCAGATCGAACAATTTGGGGCTGAAGTCGGCCCACTGCTCTCATGCGACTAGAGCACTTATGCGCAGAGTGCATCTGGCGGAGCAAAGTTCCCGTCGTTCGTGGCTAACCCCGTAGGATTAGAGTCATGACTCAAGCTGAGCCGCATCGCAATACGGACGCACACCTGATTTCTGATGAGCAGGGCAATGCTGTTCGCGACCGGCCATGGATTATCCGCACGTATTCCGGACATTCCAGCCCGAAGGCCTCGAATGAGTTGTATCGGTCCAACCTAGCCAAAGGCCAGACAGGGCTCTCGATAGCGTTCGACCTGCCAACGCAATGCGGCTACGACTCAGATGACCCGATTGCTCGCCCAGAAATCGGCAAGGTCGGGGTTCCCATTAACTCCCTAGACGATATGCACATTCTGTTTGATGAGATTCCGATCGAACAGATGAACACCTCGATGACCATCAATGGCACCGCCATGTGGTTACTCGCTTTGTATGTGGGGCTCGCTCGTGAGCGCGGCGTAGACATAGCCGATCTGAATGGCACTACTCAGAATGATCTGATCAAGGAATATTTGGCGAGAGGTACCTACATTTTTCCTCCCGAGCAGAGCCAGAGAATCATCGCCGAGATGTACGAGTTTTGCTTAGAAGAGATTCCCTCTTGGAACGCCTCGAACATTTGCTCGTATCACCTGCAAGAAGCAGCGGCTACCCCTGCTCAGGAGTTGGCCTTCGCTCTTGCAAATGCCATCAGCCTTTTGGACCTGCTCAAGGAGCGGGGCCAGTTCGATGATGAGCAGTTTGAGCGGTCCGTTGGGCGAATCAGCTTTTTTGTCAACGCAGGAATCCGCTTTGTCGAAGAGATGTGCAAGATGCGCGCCTTTGGTGAGTTGTGGGATGAGTACACCAAGGATCGATTTGGTGTGAAAAATGAGAAGTACCGGCGCTTTCGCTACGGAGTCCAGGTGAACTCGCTGGGACTGACCGAAAGCCAGCCGGAGAACAACGCATGGCGAATCCTGATCGAGACTCTTGGAGTCACCCTGAGCCGTGATGCCAGAGCGCGTGCTGTTCAACTTCCCGCTTGGAACGAGGCGCTATCGCTCCCGCGGCCATGGGACCAGCAATGGTCGCTTCGGCTTCAGCAGATTTTGGCCTATGAGACTGACCTGCTTGAGTACCCCGACATCTTTGAAGGTTCGGTTGTGGTGCGTTCCAAGGTTGATGATCTCAAAGCCCAAGCTCGAGAAGAGATCGACCGGATCTTGGGAATGGGTGGAGTCATTGCCGCTATTGACTCTGGCTATATGAAGTCTGCTCTCGTGCGGTCAATGTCTGAGCGTATGAGCGCTATCAACACCGGCGAACAGATTGTTGTTGGGCTGAACAGGTGGACCGAAGGAATCCCGTCTCCGTTAGTTGGCGGTGAGGACGGCGGAATTTTCAAGGTCGACGAATCCTCTGCTCGCGACACGATCGCTAGCTTGAATGCAACACGGGCTGCTCGAGATCCCGAGCGCGCAGCAGCAGCGATTGCAGTGTTGCAAGAGGCAGCGCGCAGCGGAGCTTCCATGATGGAGCCCTCGATTGAATGCGCACTTGCACGAGTGACCACTGGGGAATGGGCCGGAGCCCTGCGTGAAGTCTTCGGTGAGTACCGTCCGGCTACAGGCGTAGACGGGCAGAAGCTTTCTCTTGATGGCGAGCGAGTGGATGCTCTTCGATCCCGCATCGACCTGCTAGCTCAGAAACTGGGGCATCGCCCGCGCATCGTTGTCGGCAAGCCTGGTCTTGACGGGCACTCGAATGGTGCCGAGGTGATTGCTGTCTCTGCTCGACACGTTGGATTCGACGTGATCTATTCGGGTATTCGACTGAGCCCAGATGAAATTGTGCAGTCAGCAGTAGAAGAGGATGCCGACGTGATCGGCGCTTCGGTGCTGAGCGGCTCGCATGTGGAACTGACCCAGCAAATGATGGACAAGCTCGGCGAGTACGGAGCAGGTTCTCGTATCGCAGTGGTAGTTGGCGGAATCATTCCGCCGGATGACTTTGATGTGCTGTTCGGCCTTGGCGTGAAGCGGGTCTTTACGCCATCAGATTACGAACTCATCGACATCATGGAATCGATCACTGAGGTGATCGAAGCCAACCAAGACACCGAGTAGAACGGCAGCGCACTGTGGCATCGTTGGACTCGATCGAACAAGACCTGCCAAGGCTCGTTCACGAGGCTCAGCAGCTAGACAAGATGGCCGTCAGCCGTCTGATTAGTTTGTTTGAGGATGACCGATTGGGCACTGCCGAGCTTCGCTCGCAGGCCTTGGGCCTGCTCGATTCAAGGCCAGAGCCGACATCCGGAACCATTCTGGGGCTCACTGGCACACCCGGATCAGGCAAGTCATCGTTGTTGTCGCGAATAACCGTTGACCTGCTCGCTGCTCATTCCTCGCTGTCGATTGCCGTGCTCGCCGTAGATCCCTCGAGTCAGGTTTCGGGGGGTGCGCTCTTAGGTGATCGAACCCGAATGCGGTACTTACCCTCCGAGAATCGACTGTTCTTTCGGAGCCAAGCTTCACAGACGGATCTTGGCGGACTTGGTCCTTCTAGCTTTCAAGTCTGTCGGCTGCTCACGAGATTGTTCGACTGTGTGATGATCGAAACGGTTGGTATCGGTCAAAGTGAGGCGGATATTCGCCATCTTGCAGATCGGGTGTACTTGGTCCTGCAACCACTTGGTGGCGATGAGGTCCAGTTCCTTAAGGCAGGGATTATTGAGATACCGCATGCATTCATTCTGAATAAATCCGATGAGCCAACTGCGCTGACGAGCTATCACCACTTGCGCTCAAGTCTGTGGCTGGCACGGCCCTTTGAATCAGAAGACTTACCGATCTTTCAAACCAGTGCCCTGACGGGGGTTGGACTGAGCGAACTCGAAGCAGAGATGCTCGGGCAGATTCAGCAACCCGGTGGTAGTGGCCTTACAACCCGTGAGGCGTATTTCTTTGATCGTTGGGTGCATCAAGAGTGGGGGCGCGCTGGCGGGCGATACTTGGCTTCCCAACTTGGTGGCTCGGCAGCTTTTGTTCAGCAGTCCGGCGGTTACGAAGCAGCCCAAGCAGGCTTCAGTTCCATCTTCGGCTAGGGTCTGCTCTGTTCCTGAGTGGGGGAAGCCGGTCAAATTCCGGCGCTGTCCCGCAACCGTGGGTTGTGATCTTTTCGAAGATTCTCAACAAGTCGGAATGCCTATTCAGGGCTATACAGCTTGAACCAACCGTCGAGGATTGCGGAACACGAGCTCGAATCACAACCGGCTCTTTGCCGTGCAGAAAATGCTGGTTGTGTTCTCGGGGGAAGGTCGGATCCTCGCCTAAGAAAGGCGATGCAATGTTCCTTCAGAAGAGGCTGTTACAAAAGGGAAAGCTCCGGACGAGAGTTCTTCTTCCTGTCATGATCGGTTGTGTTGCGCTTGCGTCTGCATGCGTAGCGCCCCCAACTCCACCCTCGGGCCCAACCATTACTGGCCAAGCCTGCCCAGCTGACTCGGGCGTGACCGTAGTGGTCGACTACACGGCTCTGAACAACTCAATTGTTGTTGCTTGCGCTGCTGGCCCGCAGGCAAGTGGATTCGCAGCACTCACTGCGACTGGATTCACTTATACAGAAGTCCCGACTTACCCAGGTGCGGTCTGCACCATCAATGCTCAACCAGCGCAGGGATTCCCGTTTTGCTGGGAGACAGGCGGATACTGGGGCTACTACCGATCAGCTGACCGTTCAGCAGCATGGGACTATTCACCAGTCGGTGCTGCAGAAGGTCCGCTCGTTGAGGGGTCCGTTGAAGGGTGGGTTTGGCAGGCAGACTTCTCGGACAACCTGCCAGGCATCTCAATCCTGGGGCTGGTGAAGTACACCCCCTAGTGCGGAGTGCGCAGCGCTCAGCGCTGCTGTGTGTGTTCGTGGAATTGAACCGGGGCATCAAAGGCTGCTCGGCGCGTTGAGCGTCGCAGCACTGCAAGCACCGTCGGTCCGAGCAGAACAATAGCTAGTGCGTTCGTTATTGCTCGTCCGGTATCCCAACCAAAGGTTGAGGTGACCACGGTGTATACAAAAAATCTGTGAAGATTTTCGGCCACTGATGCCCCGGCCACGAATGACAACTGCGTTCCGGTTCCCGTAGTAAACGGCCAGAACCACATGTTGAGCAAAAAGCCAAAGAAGTAAGCAGCGACAACGCCATAGGTGGCGAGCAAGGCAATCTCGGCACGACCTTTTGCTGCGGGCAAGAGCCCCGCCCCAAGGCCGATCCAGCTTGCCGCCAACATCTGGAACGGCAACCACGGCCCGATTCCGCCAGTCAGCAGAGCCGAAGCAAACATGGTGGTTGACCCAAGCACAAATCCAAACCCTGGGCCATAGACACGACCAGCCAGAATCAACAGAAAGAAGACTGTCTCAATCCCAGCCACACCAGCCCCAAGTGGCCGAAGTACTGCTCCGAATGCAGTCAGCACACCGAGCATTGCTAGGGCCTTGGTATCAATTCCGTTGGCACCATGTAACTCGGCCAGGAGCACGGCGATGAGCGCCGGCAGAATCAGGGCAAAGATGAACGGTGCATCGCGATTATGCGAGATGCCCGAGGTGGGACTCAGGATGAGCGGCCAGAGGAACATCGCAAGCCCTGCCACTGAAACGACCGCCAGTACAAGGCCTGAGCGCGGACTCATGCGAACAGCAGTAGGTCTCGCATCAGTGGGCCTCACAGCAGCGGGTCGCAGAGCAGTAGGTCTCACGGCTTGGTTCCCAATGCCAGAGCTACTTCTTCTACGGTGAGGAAGGGTGCGGGATGCAAAATTTTGGCCACTTGCGGGGCAAAAGCGGGGGAGGCCAGAACTACATCGGCCGTTGGCCCGTCGGCCAAAATCTCGCCCTCTGCCATGACCAGCACCCTGTCAGCTGTAGAGGCGACAAATTCAACGTCATGGGTAGAGACCACAATCGCGTGGCCAGCGGCGGCTAGCTCTTTGAGGAGCTGCGTCAGGTGTTCCTTAGCCGAGTAGTCCAAACCTCTGGTGGGCTCATCAAGCAGCAGAACTCTCGGACTAGCGCTCAGCTGAATGGCAAGCACCAAGGCCAGTTTTTGTCCCTCAGAGAGATCTCGCGGGTGGGCCTGCGGGTCGATTCCAGAGAGGATTCGATCCAAGAGCCCAGCGCTAGTACCCGCCGGCTGTTGCGAATCCTGATCGGCTTGGGTGCATTCGGCCTGCACTGTCGCTAGGTACAACAAGTCAGTTGGGGTCTGAGGGACAAGCCCCACCAAGGCTCGAGCCTGACTGGGGCTGAGGGTGCTTGGGTCTTGGCCCTGGACTCTGACCGACCCGCTCTCACGAGCGCCAGATCCCTGAAGCGCCCACAGGAGCGAGGACTTGCCGGAGCCATTGCGTCCCATGAGCGCCACGATCTGCCCCGAGGCAAGGTCAACATCTGCTTTGGATACAGCAACGATATTTCCATAGCGAACCGTTACTCTTTTGCCAGAGAGTTCGGGACTGCCAGAGAGTTCGGGTTCGGCCGACTTCGGTGCTGCTGGGCTTGCTGGGCTTGCTGGTACTGCTGGTACTGCTGGGCTTGCGAGTTGTTGAAGCTCCTCTCGCAGATCCACGGCTGCTCGACGCGCATCGCGTACCGACAGCGGAAGCGGTGACCAGCCTGCAAGGCGTCCGAGCCGTACTACCGGAGGCGCTACTGAACTGTGTGCCAAGACCTCTGCCGGTGGCCCCGATGCCACGGTTCCATCGCCATGGAGGTAGATCACCCGGTCGCAGTATTGCGCCACCCGTTCCAAGCGGTGTTCCGCAATTACTACCGTCACCCCGAGGTCGTGCACGAGCCGGGTGATGGCAGCGAGAACCTCTTCGCTAGCCGTTGGATCTAGGGCCGAGGTGGGCTCATCAAGCACGAGCACTCGCGGATGTGCGGTCAGCACTGATCCAATAGCAACCCGTTGCTGTTGGCCGCCTGAGAGACTCCGAATCGGCCGGTTTCGCAACTCTGCGATACCTAATAGGTCAAGGGTTTCTTCTACCCGCTTGCGCATCACAGCCGGGTCGATTGCTAGTTGCTCCATGGCATAAGCGAGTTCTTCTTCCACCGTATCGGTCACAAAACCGGCCAGGGGGTCTTGGCCGACTACACCGATCAAGTCAGCGAGTTCTCGCGGCGGGTGACTAGATGTGTCACGGCCATTCACCGTTACTCGACCAGAAAGAATCCCGCCGGTGAAATGTGGCACGAGCCCGTTGATTGCACCTAGCAGGGTGGATTTACCAACCCCGGTTCTGCCCACCACAAGGCATAGTTCGCCCTCTTCAATATGCAAGTCAACATCGCTCAGAGTGCGATGTCGTGCCTCGGGGTACGTAACGCTGACCTGTTCGAAACGGATCATGAGCGCACCGGAGGTGGAGCGATCCACGCTGGCAAAGCACCAAGCAAAATGGCAAGCGTTGGCAGGAGCGGAAGTGCTGGCCACTGCAACGGTTGCAGCGAGGGATTCAGGCTCGTGGGGTTTCGGACTGCAGCAGCGAACATGGTGGTCGCGACGAGGATTCCAATTGCTGATACCCCCCACTCAGCAAGTAGCCACGGGTCTGGCCGGTAACGAGTTCGCTGCACCCTTTGACCGCCGATAAAAAAACCAATACCTGCAGCAAGTAGCCCCACTGCGAGCATCGGGACACCGAGGGTCCATGGACTGCTGC
>CAMDAT010000144.1 GCA_945888825.1 Bifidobacterium breve
GAACGCGTACATCCAAAAGGGTATCGAAGAGGGAGCCACGCTGGCACTTGGTGGCCCAGGTCAGCCTGAGGGGTTCGAGAAGGGCTTCTACGTCAACCCGACTGTGTTTGTTGACGTCACCCCAGATATGGCAATCGCTCAAGAGGAAATCTTCGGGCCCGTGTTGTCCATCTTGACCTACACCGACGAAGAAAATGCGCTTGAGATTGCAAACGGAACCATCTACGGATTGCACGGCGCCGTGCAGTCAGGCAGCGACGAGCGAGCCATTGCATTCGCCCGGCGTATGCGCACCGGCTCGGTAGACGTCAATAGCGGCGGCTTTAATCCCGTTGCGCCATTTGGTGGCTACAAGCAGTCGGGCAATACCCGTGAGCGTGGCCGCTGGGGCCTTGAGGAGTTCCTCGAGACGAAGTCGTTGCAGCTCCCCGGGTGACAGCACTCTCTCACTCTTCTGAGGCACCCCCCGAGGACGAGATTCCGCAACTGAGTGACTCAGATCCTGACGAGAAGGCCGCATCGCCTACTCGTCAGGGTCTACAACTCATTGCCAGATTCGTGCGCATGCACCCATCCTCGTTCTTTATGTCGCTCGTAGGCGGCGTGAGTTGGGCTCTGTTAGTCGTTGGCGCTACCTATATTTTGGGTCACATTACAGACGAGGTCATTGAGCCTGCCTTCGAGGGTGGAGTCTCGGCCTCGACTGTCTGGATGGCCGTTGCAGCACTGTTTCTCATCGCCGTTCTGCGCGGCATGTCGGTGGTCATCCGCCGTTGGTTTGGGTCTCTGACCGAAACCCGTGCTCAGGCCACGTTGCGAACAGCGGTGACTGACCGCCTACTCGTCATGCCGATGTCTGCATATCGGCGTCACCCGACGGGCGAACTGCTTGCCAACGCCGACGTGGACATCACCACTGGCACACAGTTGCTCATGCCGCTGCCGTTTTCGGTGGGTGTTATTGCGCTTGCAGCGTTCTCGCTGGTCAGTCTCTTTACTGCTGACCCTTCGTTTGCACTCGTTGCACTGGTGCTGTTTCCGGCTCTTGCGTTTCTGAGTCGCTACTACACCAACAAGGTGAACGATCCAGCGGCGCAGGTGCAGGCCCGATTAGGTCAGGTCTCGTCGATTGCGCACGAGAGTTTTGACGGAGCATTAGTTGTCAAGACCCTGGGCCGTGAAGGCGATGAGGACCTGCGCTTTCAGGCTGCTGCGAACCAACTGCGGACTGATCGGCTCGTTGTGGCGAATATGAGCTCGGTGTTTCAGCCGCTTATTGATCTTCTACCCAACCTAGGAATTGTTGTGCTGTTGCTGGTGGGGGCTTGGCAGGTCGATCACGACGAGGCCACCGTGGGGCAACTGGTTCAAGCGGTTGCATTGTTTGGCTGGCTGGCATTCCCCATGCGAATCGTCGGCTTCATGTTTGAGTCCATGCCGCGCTCGGTGGTTTCGATTCATCGTGTGGACGCACTTCTTGATGAGCCAATTGACGCTGCGGCGCAGGCAGAGGTGATTGATGCGGGTAGCACCGACCAGGTAGGTACATCTGCCTTGCCAGATGGTCCGCTAGCTGTAGAGATGAGTTCGGTCTCGTTTGAGTACGGCGACACGTCCGTGTTGTCCGGTGTGACCTTTACTGCGCCGGCCGGTCAAACCGTTGCACTAGTTGGTTCAACCGGCTCGGGCAGGTCAACACTGACGAATCTCATGATGCGTCTGGACGAGCCCAGCTCGGGGCAGATACTGCTCGGGGGTGTTCCTATAGCGGAGCTCAACCCTGATGACCTGCGGGCAGCAGTCTCGGTTGCCTTTCAAGAGAGTTTCTTGTTTGCCTCGAGCATTTCAGACAACGTCTCAATGGGCCGCGAGTTGACTCAAGAACAGCTCGATGATGCGCTCGATCGTTCTCGTGCAGGCAAGTTCGTGGCCAAACTCCCGAAGGCTCACGAGACGATTCTTGGTGAGCGTGGAGTTACTCTTTCAGGTGGTCAGCGCCAGCGAGTCGCCCTAGCGCGGGCCTTGGCCGGCGAACCCCGGGTGCTCCTGCTCGATGATGCAACCTCGGCGGTTGATCCCGTGATTGAGGCCCAAATTTTGGCGGGGCTTCGCAACAGTGACACGACGATGCTGATTGTGGCGCATCGACTCTCCACCATTTTGCTGGCTGACAAAATTGTTCACCTTGAGGACGGCAGAATCCGCGGTGAAGGAACTCATCAGGAACTCTTGGCAGACCCGGAGTACGCAGCGCTGGTAACGGCTTATGAGTCTGAAGAACTTCAAGATCATGACGGGCACTTTGCAGAAAATGCAGATCTGGAAGTCGACGCAACCTGGGGCGAGGCAATGCTCCACCCGGCTGATCCAGCCGATCCAGTCCACCCGGTCGACCCAGATGAGGTGACCGGATGAACGTGGTGAGCAATGCGCCTGGCGACGAACTCGACCCGGCCGAGGTAAAAGCCCTCGAGGTACTCAAGGCAGGAATCGCGGCGACACCGGAACTCAAAGTGGGTTTGGGCGTGTCGATCGGCATGGCTCTGGTCATGGCCATTGGACGGATGATTATCCCGATCGCGATTCAGCAGATTCTTGATAAGGGAATCGACGATGGAAATCTCAACTGGAGCTTTGTGCTGACCACCTGTGCAATTGCCGCCATTGCAATGGTGGCGTTCGCGGTGCTCAACAGGTTCACCTATATGCGCCTGATGGTCACGGCCGAGAATGTGCTCTACGGCTTGCGAACCCGTGCGTTTTCTCATGTGCACAAGCTGAGCGTTGCCAATCACAATGAGTCGCGTCGCGGAATCATGGTTGCCAGAGTGACCTCGGACATCGAGACCCTTGCGCAGTTTGCATCCTGGGGTGCTGTGTCCTGGATTGTGAACCTGACCATCATTGTTGTGGCCGTTGGGGTGATTGCGCTCTACAGCTGGCAGCTGGCAATTCTGACGGTTCTGGTGCTGATACCGATTATCCCCATCCTGAAGACAGTGCAGCGCCGGCAACTGCAGTCCTATGACGCTCTGCGTTCTCGAGTCTCGGACACACTGACCGAAATTTCTGAGACAGTCATGGGTATTCGCGTGATTCGTGCCTATGCCGATGCACCCGCTGCTCGTCGACGCCTGCATGGAGCGATTGACCGGCAGTACCGAGCGCAGCTCAAGGCACGCTTCTTCTTTGCGATTATGTTCCCGATTTCGGACATCTTTAGCGGCCTAACGCTGGCCGCAATTGTGGGCGTTGGCGTCTGGTGGGGCCCAGGTTGGGGCTTGCAGGCCGGCACGCTGATTGCGGTGGTATTTCTTGCCAATATGGTTGTGCAGCCCGTGGCAGAGATTGGCGAGGTGCTTGATCAAACCCAAACGGCGCTTGCCGGATGGCGCAAAGTCTTGAACCTGCTTGATGAGCCCATCGATGTTGTAGAGCCAGTCCCCGGTATTGAGTTGCCCGCTGGTGCTCTATCTGTGTCTGCGGTTGGCGTGAAGTTTGAATACGAGCCGGGTCATCCGGTTCTTCACGGAATCGATCTGCAGCTATCAGCGGGAGTCAATGCTGCGATCGTAGGAGAGACTGGTTCGGGCAAAACCTCGTTCGCCAAGCTTCTTGCTCGACTTGCCGATCCAACAGATGGGAAAATCCTGCTTGACGGAATTGATCTGCGAGAGGTCTCGCACGACTCCAGAGCTCGCGCAGTTCGATTAGTGGCCCAAGACGGCTTCTTGTTTGAGACCACGATTTTAGAAAACGTGCGATTCGGTCGGCCAGAGGCAACTGATGAAGATGTTAAACGGGCGTTTGCCTCGCTCGACCTGGACTGGTGGGTCAAGAGCATGCCAGAGGGCTTAGCTACTCAAGTGGGGGAGCGCGGCGACGCTCTGTCTGTGGGTGAACGCCAACTCGTAGCCCTCGCCCGCGCCCAGCTTGCAGACCCCGGGCTGCTCATTTTGGATGAAGCCACATCGGCGGTTGACCCAGAGACTGAGCGAGCACTGTCTCACGCGCTAGCAAAGCTGTCCGAAGGGCGGACCACGGTGAGCATTGCGCATCGCCTCTCCACTGCAGAGGCCGCGGATTTGGTGATCGTGGTTGATGACGGGCTGATCGTGCAGATCGGTACCCATCAAGAACTTGTCGCAGTAGGCGGAGTCTACGGAAAGCTCTACGAGTCTTGGATTGGCAACACCCGAGCTGCCTGAGCAAGCCAAAACCGAAGGATTCTTGTGGGTTTTTCAGGCTGCGTTTCCTTTCGGCGCGCTCTGGTCGCTAGCCTCAGCTACGCCTTCGCTCAGTTGTCGCGAACGCGCAGTCCCTCGAATCGGTCGATCTTGTTTCGACCACCTACCCGCAAGGAACCACCGTGGCAAAGACTCCAATCCGTGTAGCCGTTACTGGCGCAGCCGGACAGATCGGTTACTCACTGCTTTTTCGTATCGCTAGCGGCGCAATGTTGGGCGAGGATCAGCCCGTGATTCTGCAGATGCTCGAGATCACTCCGGCGCTTGGGGCACTCAAGGGTGTTGCAATGGAGCTTGAGGATGGTGCATTCCCGCTGCTTGAAGAGATTGTTCAAACAGATGACCCCGATGTTGCATTCGGAGATGTCGGTGCTGCGCTCCTAGTCGGTGCGATGCCTCGTAAAGCAGGGATGGAGCGCTCGGACTTGCTCACTGCAAATGGTGGCATCTTCAAGCCTCAGGGTGCAGCGCTTGGGCGGTCCGCCTTGAAGGACGTCAAAGTCCTAGTTGTCGGAAACCCGGCCAATACCAACTCGCTGATTGCTCGGAGTAATGCAACGGGCCTTGAGCCTGGACGATTTACTGCAATGACCCGACTCGATCACAACCGTGCCATTGCTCAACTCTCCGCAAAAGTGCATGCCCCAGTGACCGATATCCGCCGGATGACCATTTGGGGAAATCACTCCACCACGCAGTACCCCGACTTGTTCCACGCCGAGGTTGCCGGCCGCAATGCGGCAGCGATGGTTGATGATCAGGCTTGGATCGAGAGCGAGTTCATTCCCACCGTTGCCAAGCGTGGCGCAGCAGTAATCGAGGCACGCGGCTTCTCATCGGCAGCATCAGCAGCGAATGCTGCAATAGAGCACATTCACGACTGGCACCTTGGAACTCCCGAGGGCGATTGGGTCTCGATGGCTGTTCCTTCTGACGGCTCCTATGGGGTGCCCGAGGGGCTCATGAGTTCATTCCCCTGCATTTGCAAGGACGGGAAGTACGAGATTGTGCAGGGCCTAGAGATTGACGAGTTCTCTCGTGGCCGCATTGATGCCTCGGTAGGCGAACTGATTGAGGAACGCGACGCAGTGCGAGAGCTTGGCCTGATCTAGGGCCTGATCTAGGGCCTGATCTAGGGGGCTGATCTAGGGGGCTGCGCAGAGGGGATCGTTCCCCGTTGATCTGTCGCGTCCGGGTTCCTAGGTTGAGACTGTGTCGAGCAGCGCACCCCAACAGGCACTTGGCGCAGACCCAGATGAGTTGGAGCAGTATTCGGCACATCTGCTGGCGGTAGCTGCCCGCTTGGATCGTGTGAGCAGGCTGCTCACAGGGCAGGTCCGTGATACCTGCTGGACTGGCCCTGCCGCGGTCAGTTTCAGCTCCGAGTGGCGACGCTCCCATGAGCCATCCCTGCGGCAAGTAGCAGCAGCGCTCAGATCTGCTGCCGAACAGATACGAGGACAAGCCCAGCAGCAACGCTTAGCGAGCAGCAGCGAAATCCAGTCGAGCGCAAGCGGAGCGACCACTTCGCAGGCGGCGTTGCAGAATCTCTATCAGGCTCATCGCCAAGCTATTGCCACAGAGCTGCAGTTGCGGCGAGCTCAACGGGCCGATTGGCTGAGCATGTCAGTGGTTGGGGGTCTGCTTTCTGGGATCAGGTTTTTGCCTTTCGACCCGCTGCAAGAGATCGATAAGAAGGTGGGCTGGCTGGAATCTTTGGCAGGGGAGCAGCGCCAGTTTCTGTTCTTTGATACGAGCGGAGGCGGCCATGTGGCCGAGGTCTTTGGGCAGCTCCACCTGGCCCAACACGTGACTGTTGTGGTCCCTGGCGTATCTACCGATCCGAATGATTTTGCACACCCAAGGAATCTGCCCGCAGCAAGGCTGCAGCGGGGTCAATCCGATACTGCAGCCATTCAATGGCTTGGCTATGACCCGCCGCACAACCTGCTGCAGGCCGGGTTCAGCGCAGGGGTGTTGTCGCAGAGTTCTGCCCTAGCGGGGGCTGTGGCTTTGCAGAGTTTTGTTGCCTCTCTTCGCCGCTCGGGTGCACAGGACATCACGGTGATCGGTCACAGTTTGGGTGCCTACTTGGCATCGGTGGCTGCCGGCACGGGAGCGGGCCTAGATGCTGATCGGCTAGTTCTGGCCGGAAGCCCTGGCTCATATCGCCCCCACGTTGAACAGTTACAGCTTCGAGCGGGAGCGGGCTCTGCCGATACGGTATTCAGCATCGAACAGGGTGTTGACCCAATTGCTACGGCAGTGTCTGGCAGATCTCTGCTGGGCTGGGATGTAGCTGATCCAGATTTTGGGGCGACACGCCTTGTCGACGGCCAGGCCGGCAGTGGTAATCCAGTGTCGAATCACAGCCGCTACTTCAGCGATCAGGTTTCGCGTCAGAGTCTGGTCGAGGTCATTCGAAACGAGGCAGCAGGGCAACTGCAGCGGCCGGGCGCGAACTAGTAGGTCGTGGCGTCGCGAAGGGGAGCAAGGGCGTC
>CAMDAT010000145.1 GCA_945888825.1 Bifidobacterium breve
CTCTCTTGCCTGCTGGAATCTCGAGCACCATCTGATCAATAGCAGCACGGTACTGACGCACCAGAACAACCTCGCCGGACTCAAGGAGTGGCACGACAGAAACGGCACCAGGGTGGCGAACAACATCTCGCTCAAACAGGGTGCCATCGGGGGCTTGGAACTGCGACCGGCTAAGTGAAATCACGTAACCCGTGTGCAGGACCGTGTCGCCAAGATGGCTGAATCCGCTCACGCGTCTCTCAGAACAGCCGAGTCCGCTGCTAGGTCAATATTCACATCGGGCAACTGGGGATTGCGCCCACGTGCGCGCTCGGCCGCAGCGCCAATCAGTTCTCTAAAGAGCGGCGCAGGGTTTGTAGGCCGGCTCTTGAACTCTGGGTGGGCCTGCGTTGCCACCCAGAACGGATGATTTTCGAGCTCGATAAACTCGACAAGACGCCCATCTGGAGATGTTCCAGAGAACTTAAAGTCACTGCCTTCAAACCTGCGGCGATACGCAGGGTTGAACTCGTAGCGGTGGCGATGCCGCTCCGAGACCACGGTGCTGCCATAGGCCTGAGCCACCTGCGATCCTGGCTCGAGTTGAGCAACATAGGCACCAAGTCGCATGGTGCCGCCCTTGTTGGTTATCTCTCGCTGTGAGTCCATTAAGTCGATCACTGGATGCGGGGTTGCTGGGTCAAACTCAGTGGAGTTCGCACCTGCCAAGCCCAGAACATTTCGTGCGAATTCAACCGTCATGACCTGCATCCCCAAGCACAGACCAAGGCATGGAATCTGGTGTTCGCGTGCGAAACCAGCAGCTGCGATCTTGCCTTCAATCCCCCGCTCGCCAAAGCCGCCGGGAATCACAATGCCGTCCAACCCGCTCAGGCGGCCAGCAGTCAACAGACCCTCCACCTCTTCGGCTTGGATCCACTCAATCTCGACATCGACTCCGTGAGCGAATCCAGCGTGCTTGAGGGATTCAACTACAGAGAGATAGGCATCGGGCAAGCTGACGTACTTGCCAATAATTCCAACGCGCACGGGAAAAGTTGCTGCCGCAACGCGGGCAACAAGCGCTTTCCACTCGGTCAGATCAGGCGGGGTGTCTGGAAGGTGCAGAATTTTGCAAACAACGGCATCCAAACCCTCATCGTGAATCACCAAAGGAATGTCGTACAAGCTGTTTGCATCGGCACAGTTGATGACTGAGTCGACCTCGACGTCACAAAGGCCAGAAATCTTGCGCTTCAGTTCAGAAGAGATTGCCTCATCGGAGCGACACACAATTGCATCTGGCTGAATTCCACGGCTGCGAAGCTCCGTAACGGAGTGCTGGGTGGGCTTTGTCTTTTGCTCGCCAGACGGGCCAATAAATGGCACCAAGGTGACATGCACGTAACAGACGCTGTCACGACCAACGTCAAGACGAAACTGTCGTATGGCCTCGAGGAAGGGAAGGATTTCAATATCCCCTACTGTTCCGCCAATCTCGGTAATGACGACATCGGTTCCATCAATACCAAGACGAGAAATGCGCCGCTTGATTTCGTCGGTGATATGCGGAATTACCTGAACGGTCTTGCCGAGGTACTCACCTCTTCGCTCGGCAGCGAGTACTGCTGAGTAAATCGAACCCGTCGTTGCATTGGAGTCACGGGTGAGTTGCTCGTCGATGAAGCGCTCGTAATGACCAAGGTCAAGGTCGGTTTCACCGCCGTCCTCAGTCACAAAAACTTCGCCGTGTTCGAAGGGGTTCATCGTGCCAGGGTCGACATTGATGTACGGGTCGAGCTTCTGCATAGTCACCCGAAGACCGCGGGCCTTAAGGAGTCGACCGAGCGAAGAAGCCGTGAGCCCCTTACCTAGACTTGAAGCCACCCCACCGGTGACGAAGATGTGCTTTGTCACAGCTTCTCCTGTACGTCGGAACAGCTAACTGTAGCGCGGCAACTGTGTCACTGAATGCACCCCAAATCATCACTAACCTACGATTCCCTGCCTGAATGGCCCTGCAGTTGGTGACGAATGTCTGATTCCTCTAGCGAAACCCGGCGCGTCCCCCGCTTCGTTGATTCTGCGCTGCTCGCGGTTCTTGCTCTGGTACTTCGTCTGCCCGCATTCTTCTCTGAGCGCCACCTGACCTTTGATGACGGGGTATTTGCCAGTTCTGCCTTGGCAATGCGAGAAGGGGGCTTGCCCTTTCGAGATGTGTTTTCGAGCCAAGGGCCCTTGTTTTTACCTCTGGTTGCCCTTGGTGATCTTGTTGGTTTGCACAAGCTGAACTCGCCGCGAGTTCTAGCTGTGTTGTCGGGAATTGCCATCGTTGTGGGGATTTACTGGACTGCGCTGCAGATGACAGATCGGCTTGGCGCTGTTCTTGCTGCAGTTCTTGCTGCCACCTCGGGAAGCTTGATCTGGGTAACTGGACCACTCGCTGCCGATGGCCCGGCGTTGGCTTTTGCCGTTCTCGCTGTCTTTCTGTCTCTTCGTCAGCGCGACCGACCCTCGTATATCAACGCAGTTTTTCTAGGCTTCGCTGTTGGCGCAACGCTCTCTACCAAAGCAATGGAAGCACCGATCTTGGTAGTGGTAGCACTCGTGTTACTCGCACCGCTGCTCGCAGCTGCACGGCAGCATCGCTTCGCAAGAACTGCGCTGCTGCAAGGTGGCGTGGTGGCTCTCAGCGCAGCTGCGCTATTCGTTCTGATCAGCGCGCCCTTTGGTTTTACAGAGGTTTGGGACCAGTCGTTCGTGTACCGCACCGCAGCCTCTACAAATAAAGATATTCCAGCGAACGCAGCCAAACTGTTCTCCACCTTGTGGGATCGCGACCTAGTGCTGCTGCTGTTCGCCTGTGTCACTCTCGGTGCAGGGTTGTGGGCCAGATTCCGCCCATCCCCGCAGCAGCAAGACCCACAGGGTGCAGATCCGTCACCGAGCAGTACCCCCTCGGCGAGACTCCTGATGGCAGCTTGGACTATCAGTTCGGCCCTGTGGCTCATTGCAGTAGTGAGCCCCCTATGGCGACCACACGTCTCGGCGATGATCCCGCCTTTGGCTCTTTTGATTGGGATCTACCGGCCACCCATTCGGGTCACACTTATTGCTGGGCTGATCTCGGTGCCGCTGCTGTTCTGGCAACTCCATGAGATTCTGATTCCAGGGCCGTATTCGGGTTCTGAGGCCCAGGTGGTTGAAGCACTGAGGGCCCTTCCCGAGGGTGCATGGGTGCTGAGCGATGAGCCTGGATTGGTCTGGCGGGCCGGCAAGCGGACCAGCGACGACCTTGTTGATCCGTCAATGCTGCGAGTACAACAGGGTCGCTACACCGAGAGTTCGCTGGCAGAAGCTGCGAGTGATCCCAGAGTCTGCGCTGTGGTGATTCGTTCTGATCAGCGATTCGGCAACTTCCCCGGGTTGCCAGAAGCGTTAGCGAACCAAGGCTTTATCGTGACTCAGGAGTCAAGCTCCGCTGCTGGGCTCCAGCGCGTTTTCATCCGCTCCGACTGCGACTGATTCTCGGGGTAGGTCATCATCCACGCGAAGCATCAGATGGATCAATGATGCGCTGATCACGCCCAACATGATTCCTGGAACTGCAATACCGGAGTCGTTCAGAGCGAATCCAAGCACCATTGCAGTAATCAGGCCGGCAACTGCTGCACGTTCTTGAGGTATGCGTTCAGCAATTGTCTGCAGACGCCAAGGAGACTTCCAGAACAGATAGGCGATAAAGGCAAAGACCAGCGGCAACATGAGCGTCCAGACCGAACTTGAAAGCACCGAAAAATTGGCGTCAAGTTTGCGCAAGACCACGGTGTTGAGCGCCTCGTACCCATTGGTTCCGATGTCCGCTAGCAAGCGCCCTAGGTGGGTTCGCTCTGCGGGTGGTCGAGTCAGATCTAGTGCACCTAAACCGATCACCACGAGCACCGAGATCGCCCCCCACAGCGCAGCAGTGCGTGCGCGCACCTTGAGCCCGAGCAACATCCAAGCCGTCACCCCGGCCGCAGGGATCATGGCAAGGGCCCCTCCGACATCTGCTCCCCAAAACGGTGCGCCGTCAAGCAGCACAGCCCAACCCAACAATGCGATTCCCAACCAAGTGCCGCGACGGCCTACCACACGGTAGGCAATCAGAGCAGAGGCCATGATGGCCGAGGCTGCAAACATAGAAAACGCCGGGTTACCCATGCCGTTGAACCGCCCCGCAACTGTTGGGGTGTAACCAAAGACTGTGTTGAACTGCAGCGGTCCCCCAATCACGATGTCCACGCTGAGCAACACCAGAATTGTCCCCAGGGTTGCTAGGAGTGGGTCCACTAAGAACCGCTGGGTGAGTGCGTAGATTCCGCTGGCCACTAGGGCCGACCCGAGGATTACAAAAGCCCAGAACGCAGCGCTGCCCCATTGTTCGAAGGGAAAGATTCCTGCGAGGTACGTGATTGGCAGGTAGACAAGCACGCCGAGCGTCGCAATCTCGACGCCCTTTCGAAGCCCAGTTGAAGATCTCGAGAACGTAAGGATCGCAAGGACCCACAGCAGGAGCTGAACGAGCACAAAAAGTGTTGAAGCTGGCCCCACTACTGAGTCTCTAAAGATCGCCGCTTCACTTTCCGAGACCAACATCTCGGTGCGCTGTTCATAGGTTCCGCCGGACCCCTTTCGCTCCATGAGTGTCCCCTCCATGGAACTCGGAATCGCAACGCCAAGAAACCCTGCAACGCTTGGCGCAATATCGACAGTCTGAACAAACCCTGCTCGGCGAGTGGTACCAGAAGACAACAACCCAGGCTGTACCTGCGGGGCACGAATACCAACCACAGTGAGCGAGCTTCCATCGTCGACTGCATTTGGGGCCACTACGAGTACAGCAGTCTTCGAGAGGTCCACCTTCTTCAGCACTAAACCAAGGAGCGCATCTGAGTGAGTAATCGCCTGAGATCTGATGACTTCCTGTTGAGCTGTTGTAGCTAGGAGTTGAGCTTGTGCGGCTCGGACCATGTCAGATGCCTCTACGAGCACCACCGACTTGGGCTTAAGAAAGCTCCCCACAGAGTCGGCGACTTCTTCATTGTTATAACGCACCCCGAATGGGTATCGATCGTCATCCTCAAGCAGCCTTCGGCCTACCTCGCCAGAGTCAATAATTCCATGCTCATCCATCAAACCCAGACTGGCTTCTCGGCGATAGGTCATCTGCCCCTGAGCAGTGCTGTGATCTCCGTTTGCGATAACCGCCCGAGTGACCTTCGCCTGGCTCAGCGCCGTCCCGAGCGCACCCACCTCGGCTCCGTAGAGGAGCGATTCGTTGATTTTTAGAACCGGCACGAGACCAAGGTTGAACACCTCGCCCGTGGCCGGGAGTTTGCCTGTTTGCACGTAAAACTGCTGAGCCAAAGTGCCTTCAGGGGAGAGGTAAGCCAGCATGCCCTCTGGGGCGCCCTCGGCGCGAGTTCCCGAGTTGAGTGTCGTGTAACCATCAGTAGCAGAGGTGTCACGAGTGACGGACCGAACAGAGAGGTCCGCTATGACAGACTGCCGCAGCAGGGCATCCAGATGCGGTGTTTTCTCAGCAGTGACGTCAGCCCAAGCCAAGGTAGGAATCGAAAAGATGAGTACCGACTCGGCACTGCCGAGTGGGGCATCGGCAGAACCTTCTGCAGAGGCCGCCAACGCTGAAGGTCCTGCGCAGAGAACAGCGAGCCCAATTCCGATCAACGCCAAGACCTTTAGCTTGGAGTTCAACCTGTTGCAGTTCATGTACTCAATTCCTTCATCCTTGCCTCAGACTCTTGGCAGTTCAGGCTCTGGCTGGGTTCCCGAACCGGGAAGTCGCTGAGTGATTGATACACCCAGAACGCGCAAGAACCCCGCATATAGCCCAAGTGCTAGCGAGCACAGTGCCAGTAGTGCGAGCAGATCCATCAGCTTTCCGGTTGGCCCCCACCACTCATATATCCCCCAGACCAGCAGTCCGACAAGCACCGAGCCCACTAGGCACGGTATGAGCAGGGAGGGCAGGATCCACATGCGTGTGCGACCTCGAAGCGAAACAACCAACACAACCGAGCCAACAAGGAACGCCAAGCTGTGTGCCAATCCAAGAGCTAGAACCAAATTTGTCCCCGAGACGAACACTGCCGCTGCTGCCATGCACAACACGCCAACTGCTGCAGCACACCCGCCTGCAATCGCCGGGACGCGGCTGTTGCCGTACACATACCAAGCTCGCGCCAGCAAGAAGAACGCCCCATAAGGCAAGAGTCCGAGTCCGAGCGAGGCCAGTGCCGCTGCGAGGAGATCAATACCCTGCGCATCCTTCGCCGAGCCAAAAGCCAACACCGACATCGCCGGCACCGCTAGAGCCGCGCACAACGCGCTGATCGGCAACAGGAGCACACACATCGAATCCAGAGCCCAACGCAGCGAAGAGACAAAGGCAGAGGTATCGCCCGCCTGATGCTCGGCTACTAGCTCCGGAAGAATCGTTGTGTGGATCGGTTGAGCAATGATTCCGTAGGGGGCAAGGAAGAAGAACCAGCCCACCTGATAGGCAACTACCCCGCCCTCAACCGCTCCCCCAGCGATAATCGCTGCACCAAGCAGTAGCGCCGCAAATCCGTGCTGCAGGCTTGCCCATCCCGAGAGCCCAAGAACCTTTCGAAGGCCTTCGTGCTGTCGAGAAAATCTGGGACGTAGAGAGAATCCGCTTCGCCAGACGGCTAT
>CAMDAT010000146.1 GCA_945888825.1 Bifidobacterium breve
TCAAGTCGTCGCGGACCAGGGGGATCAAGATGGAGCGCGAGCAGTGGAGATGGCTTGACCTGGGCCGGCAAGGGCCCTATGAAAACGCCGCAACCATGCCCGTGCTCGTGCGCTCGGTCCTTGAACAGGGCCGGCCCATTCTGCAAACCAGCATCTGGGGCGAAACCCACCTGAACGTGGGGTGGTTCGATGACGTGGACTCAACCTTGGACCTGCAAAGGTGCGAAGAACTCGATATCGCGGTCATGCGCCGCTCTTTCTACGGCGGAGGCACTGCGTACTATCAGGCCGAGTGCTCCATGATGTGGGGGTTTCTGCTGCCCAAAGACATCCAGATTCTTGGTGTTCGTACCAACGATCTTGATGCGTTGCTTGCAAAGTTTCAGGTGCTGTTCTCTGACGCTCTGCGCCGAATTGGCCTGAGCGAGGTTCAGTTTGAAGGGTCCTCTGATCTGCGATGGAACGGTCGCAAGCTCGGTGCCCTCACTGCCCAAGACGTTGTTGCTTGCGTCTCGATCGGTGGATTCTTAAACCTCGCTCCTCCAGACCTGACCACCTACTTGCAGGTAGTGCGAATCCCTGAAGACAAGTTCAAAGACAAGATCGTCAAGGACATGACCGAGTACGTCTGCACGGCCGAACAAGTTGTTGGTCACCCAGTCAGCTACGAGCACCTACGCGATGCAATCATCGAATCGATGGCTGCAGCCGGAGTCGACCTAGAACTCAGCGCCCTCTCCCCCGGCGAAGCCAAAGGGGTAGCAAAGGCTTCGGGCAGGGTCGGTTCACCTGAGTCCATTCGCCGTATCTCTTCGGATCAGTTTCTCTTGGATGCTCCCTCGGGTTCTTGCTGTGGTTTCGGCAACTTCAAGGGCCGCAAGCTCTGTCGTGCCGGAGTCGCCCTTGCCCCCGATGGGCGAGTTCTCGCAGCCATGATGGCTGGCGATATGCACGTGTCTCCACCTGATGTGATGGACCGTGTGGCTGCTGCGCTCCTAGGTGCCGACAGCAGCGACAGCGACGACCTACGTCAACGGATCAGCACCGTGTTTGAAGCAGAAGATGTGCATCAGGCCGACCAACTTATGGGCGTTACCACCGAAGATCTGCTCGCTGCAGTACTCGTGGCCGTGCAAGCAGCAGCCTCTATCCCAACTGACGCCACGAAGGGCGAAAACCCAACATGAAAGCACTTCAATTCCTTGCCGATCCAGAGCCCTGGCCCTACCCAGTTGGCCCTGAGGACCCACTCCTTCTGCAGCACCTTGCGACCACACCGATGGCTCTGCTCGATCTCCCTGATCCGACCTTGATCGATGAGGACTGGCTCGTGTTACGCACGCGACTGACTGGAATCTGCGGATCTGACTCCAAACAAGTTCTGATGGATTTCGAAGATGCAGGTGACAACATGATGACTGCCTTCATCACCTTTCCTCAGGTTCTCGGCCACGAGGTCGTAGCAACTATCGAGCAAATGGGTCCGGCAGTGGAAGGGTTCGAACTTGGGCAACGAGTGGTGCTGTATCCAAATATTGGGTGCCGGGCCCGTGGGCTCAGCCCGCTGTGCCCCGCCTGCGAGCGCGGCGACTACTCAATCTGTCAACGTTTTTGGGAAGGTCGACTCTCGACTGGAATCCACACAGGGAACGCTGTTGAGGCAACAGGCGGGTTTGCGGAATACCTACCGGCTCACACCTCGATGTGCCTGCCAATTCCCGATCAGATTTCTGATGAACTCGCCGTACTCGCGGACCCGTGGTCAGTTTCGTTTCATGCCATCACACGCAATCCGCCAGCACCCGGCAGTCGAGTGTTGGTCTACGGCTCGGGGGCCCTTGGCAGCACTGCTGCTGCCATCCTGACCCAGCTCTATGACTGCTCGGTGGCGGTGGTTGCCAAGTGGGATGCTCAGCGAGACCTAGCAAGTAGTCGTGGTGCAACGGTGTTTCACTCCGACCCTACCGAGGCACTTATTGAGCAACTTGCCGAGTGGTCCGGCGGAATTCTCCGACACCCTTGGGAAGGCCTGCCGGTTTGTTTCCCGGGAGCAATCGATGTGGTCTATGACACCGTTGGCTCACCGACAACAGTAGAGGTGGCACTTCGGGTGCTCGCTGAGCGCGGCAGATTGGTGCAACTCGGGGTGAGCTCACCTGGCCGCTTCGAGTGGACACCTTGGTACTTCAAGGAGCTTCAACTCATCGGTTCTAACGCGTTTGGAGTTGAAACCTTCGAGGGCCAGACAAAGCACGCGTATGAGCACTTCTTTGATCTGATCCTCGCTGGCAGGCTCGACTTGTCTGGGCTACTGACGCATCAGTTTCGACTAGAAGAGTGGCGAGAAGCCTTCACTGCCATTGTTCATCAGGGCGAAACCGGAGCGATCAAAGTGGCATTCGACTACCGCTAGATCACAGCCAAAGAGTGCCGCTCAGTCACAGTGGCCGGGCGCACCGTTGCCAGGTGCAGAGTGACCAGGTGCAGAGTGACCAGGTGCACAGTGGCCGGGTGGTGAGGGTGGCACATCCAGAGCAGGGTTGCGATCAAAGAATCCGTACGGCATCAACATAAAACCGGTGTACTCGACTGGCATGACTGGCCAGTCCTCGGGTCGAGGAATGTGAGTGATACCGAACGTGTACCAGAGCACGATGTCGGTATCCACAATCTCTCGGTCGGCGGCCGTCCATTCCGGTAGCCCCGCCCCACCCTCATGCTGATTTGGGAACTCGCCAGCAGCGCGTAGTTCCTCAGAGTCAAACGGCGTCACCCAGAGATTGTGCTGAGCGAATCCAGCTCTTCTGGCAACCGAAGACTCCGGCCGAGCCATCAAGGTTGGGGTCGACATCGTGGGAACCAACTTGTATCCGACCGGCCGGTTGAGGCCGTTCAGCACACTCGGATTCGTGACTCGCCAAGTACGGCTCGAGGCTGAGTCGGTCTGCCATTTCGCAGCAGACTCACGCTCGAGCAACTGCGCGTGAGCAGCGAAGCCATTCCCCCACGGGTTATCCGGGCCGGCCGGCATGGTCTCGACATGGACTTCCTCAACTCGGTTCTCCTCTCCGTCAACATCGAAATCCAACCGAGCGCAGAACAGATGCTGATGCACAGGCGCCACCACACCCGATGCGATCCGCCCGGCGAACGGGTGAGGCTCAGAGTCAGGCAGCCCCTGACTCGACATAATGCCGGTCAGCTTGGCCTCCATCTGGATATTGCCGTCTAAGTAGAGATACCAGAAGAAGCCGTACTCGTAGTTTCCGACCGTTGCGATATGGCTAATCACCAAGCGTCGGCTGCGGCGAACCTCGTGTCTACCAGTCAGCAAATCAACGTGCTTCCAGCCAATTCCATAATCCTCTTCGTGCATACAGATCGCATTTGGCACCACCCAGGCGTCGCCTTGTTCGGTAGCCATCGTTGCATCCATGTAGTAAATCTCGCCCAAACAATCACAGCCCAGTGTGAGTGATTGCGTCATGCGGCCAAGGCCCCATTCGCCGGCATCAAACGCGTTCTTCCAACCCTGCACCGGACCGGGGTCACCGTAAGGAACCACCATCTCAGAGATCGAGGCGCGATGCAGGATCTTTCGAACCCGGCCGCTGTCGAAGTAACCGAGGTCATGCAAAACCAAACCCTCATACGGGTCCCACCCAATCCGCACTGACCACTTCTGCCAAGAGACCAGATTGTCTTCAACCGTGAAGCTCGCACCCTCTGGCTGCGTGATGGAGATTGGCAACAAGTCAGTCCGCAAGGGCCCAACATCATCGGGGCCGTAGCGTGCAGAGGCCTGCGGTACGGGGATTGGATCAACTCCATCAAGCTGAGCGTGATCGATGACTTCGATTACCTCACCAGTACCAAGATCAACATGCACCAGCAGCCCCTCTACGGGACGCGCGTAGCCGTTGTCATCGGCAGTAAGTCGAACAAAGCTGATGCAGCGCGCGATTCGTCGACCTTCTTCAACAGGAAATCCAAACGCGCCGGCCGGCCAGGGATCAATCTGCACATGCTCCAAGTCGACGATCCCGCGGCGCGCCATCGCTGCGATGTAATCCGGGTGCTCCTTGCAGGCCAACATGGCCATGAACGACTCGCCCATCAACAACGCCGGCCGCATGCCCTCAATGAGCTTGCGTTCCAGCACCCGCTCCTCAGAGACAGAGATGAGCAGCTCGATCATCGTGAGTTCAGCCCCCGGCAGTACCAGCATCTTGACGGTTCGCAAGACAGGGTCACCTTGGCTCCAAGCGGCCAGCGAGTCCTTTGAAGGCTCCACCAGAATCACGTGGACTACTACGGCCCCCTCACCTAGGTCTCCGGCCTGAGTAGTTACCTGTTTCGCAATAAGCACCTCTTCGGCGCTCAGCATGGAAAGCGGATGTGCGGCGCTCACTTGGTAGCGCCCGGGCCGACGGGTGGTGTCATACCAAGGTCCGAAAGGCGCTGCAGCGTGTATTCGGCTGCTCCCTGGAGAAACCCTTCTGGGTCACCGGTCTTTACGGGCGGCAAGTCTGTAAACCAGTCAGGCACAAATGCCTCGACCATGTTGGACCCAAGCAGGTCGATCAAGGGTTGAAGGATTGCAGATGCTGGTAGCGCCTCGATATCTGACAACGAAGAGTCGTTATCTGGATGGGCAAAGAGCTCGGTGTCGAGGACGCCGGGTTGCAATACGTGAACGCCAATTGGGGTTCCGGCTATTGCAAGGTCGACGCGTAGGCATTCCGCAAAAGCAGTAATGGCAGCCTTCGAGGATGCATAGACAGCCTCGGATGGTGGACTGAGCCGAGCCGCTACAGAACCGACAAACACAATCTGGCCGTTGTTGTTTGCGAGTGAATCCAACAAGGCCAACGTCAGTCGGATCGGAGACTCAAGGTTAATTCTCAACACATCCGAGATCTCATCTGGCCGGTGTTCCCAGGCCCACCTTCGTTTGGGTATACCGGCGTTGTTCACCAGCACATCAATTCCACCGAACTCCTGGGTCACCGACTCCGCAAACGAATCAAGCGCGTCCAAATCAGCTAGGTCGACTGCCCACGAACGGCTCTGCGGCGAGAAGGAGTGGATGTCCGCAAGGACCTCCTTCAGACGATCCTCGCGTCGGCCGCAAATCCCAACAATGGCGCCACGAGCAGCAAGTCCTCGAGCCATCTCTGCGCCGAGCCCCGCAGAGGAACCCGTGATCAGAACGCGCTTGCCTACTGGGTCAAACATCTTGGAGCACCTTGCTGTCTTGGCTTGTAATGTCCGACTCTCATAGAACCCCTGCGCCGGATTGCACCCGTGCTCTGAGAATCTCAGCCACTCGATCTCTATGCCATGCAGCAGATCCGAAGCTCACCCGATCGAGCTGTACTCGCTTGAGGTACAGATGCACATCACACTCCCAAGTGAAGCCCATCCCGCCGTGAATCTGAAGGGCAGATTTCAACACTCGGTCTGCGGCATCAGAACACCAAGACTTGGCTACCGAGGCTGCAAGGGCCGTCTCGGGATCTGCCACTTCGGCACACCATGCCGCCCACCAAGTCGAGGACCTCATGCCTTCTAGGTCAACCAACATGTCTGCGCAGCGATGCTTCACTGCCTGAAAACTGCCGATTGGTCGCCCGAACTGAACACGCTCCTTGGCATGTTCCACCGTGAGATCAAGGCAGCGAGAAGCCGCTCCTAGAAGCTCAGCCGAATAGGCAATTGCGCCGCGAGCGATGTAGCGACTGACTAGCTCGGGGCCACCAAGTTCTGTGGCCCGGGTGCCATCAAGACTCAGTCGCGCAAGCTCTCGCGTCTGGTCCATCGCAGACTCTGCGGCAGGTCGCGACTGAGCGTCTTGCTCGATCAGAAAGAGTCTCTCTTGGCCATCACCATCGGTGGCTCGTACCACAACAACATCAGCTGATGAAGCGAAGGGAATTGGTTCGGTCTGGCCGCTCAGAATCCAGCCGGAGGAATCCTGTTTCGCAGCAAGGCAACCAAACCCAGCAGCTGCAATCATGTCGCCTGACACCAGACCACCGATCAAGCCGGATCGATGCGTCTCTGTAATACCGCCCACCACCACGGATGTCTCAGTGGGTGACCCGCAACTCAGAACATCAAGAACTAGGAGCTGACCCAAGAGGGGTACCGGGGCCAAGTAGACCCCTAGTGCCTCTACAAGTACGGCGGCCTCAACCCAGCCCAAACCAACCCCACCCAGCAGCTCCGACGTCGCAATCCCTGACCATCCCTGTTCCATCAGGCTTGCCCAGAGTTTGCGATCCCAGCCGCCGCCGTTATCGACCACAGCACGAACCCGGACTGAAGAGGACTGCTCACTTAAGATCTGGTTCGCAGCCTCACGCAGAACTCTCTGATCATCTGACAACTCGAAGTCCATTGGGACCAAGCGTAGTGGTCACAACCTGACACGTGCGTCAGTTTGGTGGCCTAGCATAAAGACCGGATGGACTTACACCCTCAGGAGCACCACGAATCCCTGCGCTCAGAGTGCCGCGCCTGGCTTCAAGAAAATCTTCCCTGGGAGTACGGCTCGGGCCTGCCACCACGGTTCACTGATCTTGGCGAGGAAGTTCTCTTTGGACGTGAATG
>CAMDAT010000147.1 GCA_945888825.1 Bifidobacterium breve
TTGGGATGACGTAACACTCAAAGAGAATATTGACTCCTACTGCGCCTCGATTGAGCACGAACGTCAAGCCGCCTCGCTGCCCGAGACGCATCTCAGTAGCCTGCTTCACAGTTCAGCAGACCTGTAGCGACACAGGCTTGCTAGAACACAGGCTTGCTAGAACACAGCACAGGCCGATGAAGGCGAATAAGGGGATGCCATGACGCAGGAACGTGCAGAGAAACAAGAGGACCTTGGCCCCGGGGTACCGACCCCGCCTATCCCACTTGCTGGTAGCGCTGCACAAGCAACCTCGAAGCGTCGGGGCTCGCGAGTGGGTATCACCGAAGCAGTGCTTCGAGACTTGCGATCAAGCTGTCCGGATGTGACCGAGGACCCCGAGGTGATCGGCGAGTCAAGCCGCGACTGGTGGCCACTCGCAATGACCTGGGCACTTCAAGGCCAGGTTGCCTCACGCGCTGCTGCAGTTGCTCGACCAACCTCTGCTCAGGAAGTGGCTGAACTACTAGCCGTTTGTAACAAGTGGGGTTTGCCCGTCACTGCCGCAGGTGGCCGCTCCGGAGTTCTGGGCGCGTCCGTGCCCGTGTTCGGCGGCATCCTGCTCGACATGTGCGGGCTCACCGGGATTACTGACGTAGACGACACCTCGCTCACCGTCGATGTTCTCCCCGGCACGTTTGGAGATCGCTTTGAAGATGAGCTTCGCACCAAGCACTCCCTGACCTGCGGGCACTGGCCACAGTCCATGACCCTCTCCACGGTCGGCGGCTGGATTGCCTGCCGCGGAGCAGGCCAAATGTCGACCCGCTACGGAAAAATTGAAGACATGGTGCAAGGCCTCGACGTTGCCCTAGCCGATGGTCGCATTCTGAGCACGGGTGGCTACCCACGCTCTGCAACTGGCCCGGATCTGACTCAACTGTTTGTTGGATCTGAGGGCACCTTGGGAGTGATCACTAGCGCACGCCTGCGGGTGCATCCAAGCCCGCCAGAGGATCGACGATCTGCATGGTCCCTTGCGTCCTTCGACGAAGGCCTTGAGATGTGCCGACGGATTATGCGACGCGGTGCAACACCAGCGGTACTGCGCCTCTACGACAGCATCGAGTCTGAGCGCAACTATCACCTTGGCGATGGCCGCTGTGTGGTGTTGGTCCTTGACGAGGGTGATCCAGCAATCATCGATGGTGTCATGAGTGTGATCGCTGATGAGGCGCGAGCCGCCAACGCCAGCCCCCTCGACGCAGCACTATTGGATGTGTGGCTGGCGAAGCGAAATGACGTGGCCGCCCTAGAGCAACTGATCTCACGCGGGCTTCTTGTCGACACCCTCGAGGTATCCGGGCGCTGGTCCGTGCTGGCAAAGCTTCACCAAGCTGTGATCGACGCAATCTCAGCAGTCCCCGGGGTTCTCGCAGTCTCTGCGCATTGCAGCCATAGCTACCTAGACGGCGCCTGCTTGTACTTCACGTTCGCAGCACAGCCAGCTTCAGCGGATGGCTCAGCGACTGCAACTCCAGACGAGGTTGACGCTCTCTACGTTTCACTCTGGGATGCTGGGACTCACGCCGTGCACGCAAGCGGCGGTTCACTTTCTCACCATCATGGGGTCGGCCTGAATAGGTCACGTTTTGTGGCTGATGCACTCGGGGGAGGCCTAGAAGTATTCCGATCTGTCAAGGCATCCCTCGACCCGAAGGGCATCATGAACCCAGGCAAGATGGGCCTTAAATCGGCTTATGGAAGCATTGGTCTGCTCGGAGAATGATCAGCCCACAAGGCAGTTACGAATCTGGCCCAACAGGCCTAGTGCTACCCGAGATCGCTCCAATGCAAGCACTTTGGCGAGGCACAATCACTGCATTGGTCGTGGTCCTTCCGGTGGGGATACTCAATCAGTATCTCGTCAGCAGCGGTGAACTCTCGGGGGTCTCTCCTATAGCAATTATCTTCTGGCTGCTCATTTTGCTTGGCGGTGCATCTGGCGGCTGGGCAGTGATCCGGCTCTCGCCGCGGGCGCCACTCCCCTACGCCGCTGCTGCCTCTGCGCTCGCCTATCTCATTGTGCAGAGCATCGGCGTGATCATCCGATTGCTCGGCGATAAGCCAATCGGTTGGCTTGGATACCCTCTGCTGGCACTCTTTATGGCAACCTGCGGGACACTCGGCGGCATGTACGCTCGCCGGTGGCTCCAACAGAATGGGCCAGCCGGGCGTACTGAATCTACCGGGACTACCGAAGGAGAGTTCGAATGAGCGTTCTAGTTATGGACCTCGGTACGAGTGGGGTGCGGTCAGCAATCGTCCACCCAGATGCCTCGGTGACACACGAGTTCCATCGCGCAACCCTGCCCGACACACCCGTTCCCGGTCTCGTTGAGTTTGATGCGCTGCTGTACGCGAACCTTGCTTTGGAATGCGCCCGTGAGACCCTCGGCGAGTTCGGGCCGGTAGCCGGTCTAGGAATCAGCAATCAGCGGGCCACCACAATTGTCTGGGACCGCTCGACAGGGCTGCCAGTAGCACCTGCTCAAGGCTGGCAGGACCTGCGAACTGTTGGTGACTGCCTTGGACTCAACGCCGAAGGCTTTCACTTCTCCCCCACTCAGTCGGCCACCAAGTTGGCAAACATCCTTGACGCCGTCGACCCGGAGCGTGAGCGTGACCTGTGCTTTGGAACCCCAGATAGCTGGATCATTTTTCAACTCACAAACGGCGCTGAACATGTGTCCGACCTGTCCAATGCCGGCATTTGGGGACTCCTAACACCTGATGGAACACAGCTTGATCAGCGTGTGCTTGAGCGCCTGCGCATTCCTGAGCGGATGATTCCTCGCATCGTTGACTCAACCGGAGAAATCGGGCCAGCCGTTGCTCTGCCCGGAGCCCCCTTGATTTGCGGTGTTGCCGGCGACCAGCAGTCATCGCTGATCGGGCAAGGCTGCGTGCAACCCGGCATGGCAAAGATCACCTTTGGCACCGGCGGCATGTTGGACGTCTGCCTCGGCCCCGAGAAGCCGAAGTTTGAGACCCGCGGAGCGGGCGGCACCTTTCCGCTCGTGTGCTGGCAAGACAAAGGCAGCGCCATGTGGGGAGTCGAGGCAATCATGTTGTCTGCTGGCACCAACGTGGAGTGGTTGCGTGACGACCTAGGCCTGATTCCCGACGCTGCAGCCTCGGCCAAAATCGCTGCCACTGTGGACTCCACCGAAGGAGTCATGTACGTCCCTGCCCTACTCGGCCTTGGAACACCACATTGGGACTATGGGGCTCGCGGCGCGCTGCTTGGACTCACCCGTGGCAGCACGGCTGCTCATATCGTTCGCGCCGTGCTCGAAGGAGTAGCCGAACGAGGAGCCGACCTTGTTGAGTCTGCCGAGATCGACTGCGGCCTTGAGCTTTCCACTCTGCGGGTAGACGGCGGGATGGCCTCTAACCCGGTGTTTGTGCAGGCTCTTGCGAACGCTGCACAAAAGCCGGTCGAGGTTGCACCTGTCACCGAGGCCACAGCGCTAGGAGCTGGGTTCTTGGCCGGCCTTGCCGTGGGCACCTGGAACTCTTGGGATGAAATCGCTGCAACCTGGCAACCCGCTCATGCAGTGGAACCCGGCCCTGCAACTGACCGCGACCGCTGGCGAGAGGCTGTGTCCCGGGCGAGCGAATGGTACGGCGACTTGTCTGCTCTGGACTTTTAACTGGCTCAGCAATCTTTGCCCTGAACCACGTGCCTAGCTAGGACTAGGCAGCAGCTCTCACTAGGCAGCGCTTGTGGTGCTTTGGCGCTGTTTCGCCTGCTGACCGCCACCAAACCACGAGCCCATATCAAGAACGAACCCGAAGATCACCAAGAGCCAGCCGATTCCGCTGACCCCTTGGCCAGGGGCGTAGCAAATCGCGTACAGAACAGTGGTGTAGGGCAAGAAGATGAAGCCCGCAAAGCCAATGAAGAACGAGTTGAAGGCAATCGCTAGACGGTCAGAGAAGACCTGCATGCAAAAGAGCACAAACCTTGGCGACAGAAACATGAGCACTGCGATGATGCAACCCATAGCGATTTCTCCATTCGACGGGGTAGGCCTCAGATGCCTGACCCCTCTCTGCTGTGAGAGACTAGTCAGGTCGGTGAGTCAGTCGGGTGACCGCGTCTCGGGTTGTTCGTAAGGGCACTCGGGCCGAGGAAGGTCGGGACTCCATAGAGCAGGGTGCTAGTGAGAGCTAGGTCGGAGTGATCTGACGGTTAGGGCAGCAGAGAGCAGACCGCCGATGGCCCGGCTTCTCCTTCGGGGGCTGTTGGGAACAGGCAAGGGTGAAACGGTGCGGTAAGAGCGCACCAGCGTCGGGAGCGATTTCGGCGGCTTGGTAACCCCCACCCGGAGCAAGGTCAAGCAGTGGTTCGGGCAGCTCGTCCGCCAACGTGATTCCCTCGGGAGGAGCAGCGGCAGCCACGGGTAGACCGCATAGATGGATGGTCACCAAACGGAACCCCCGCAAGGGGCCCGGGCACAGAATCCCGCCTACAGACTGACTCACCGACACAACAAGCAAATAGCCCCTAGAAGTAGGGGTTTTTGACCTTCAGCCTCACAGGGCGTTTGTACTGTAAAGCGTAAGTCTACTGTCGCTTAGAGTGGATATAAGAGAGAACTGACATCCAGCATTAGCTGTTTTTTGACATGGTGACATCAGGTTCGTTTAGTGAAGAGGGCTTGATCAGGACAAGTATTTACCCTGCACCAAACCCCGAGCGATTCACACCGGTCACGCTCGAGGTGCAAACTTAAGCGGCGAACCTGGCGCACAACGTGACAGCCTTAGCTGTCGTGAAACGGTATTACGCCGTTGGGGCGATACGGCCAGCATCCGTGATGATTCTGAGCGATACCGGTCTCAAAAACTGTTACGCCTAAACATTCTCCGCTACCTGCTCATGGTTCAGCGGCAGGGAGCAGAGTTCAGAGCCCACGCAGGCATCTCCCACGGTGAAAGCGTGGGCTCTGCCATTTTCACCGTGCGGCCTTACTGTTTTTGAATGGGAAAATTTTTTGGGCGCATTAGTTTAAAAATTGTGGAATGATTTCCTTATGGTGGAAACCCTGCCAACAGAGAGCGTGGGAGAGAAGCCAATGCGGAAACAAGGTTCATTACTGGCAGCTTTGGCTGTGGCGTGTGTGTGTCTGCTCGGGGCTTGCAGCAGCAGCAGCGACAGCGCGTCAAGTACGACTACAAAATCGGGAGGCAGCCCGACGACCACAGTGAGCGGGGATGCTGCAGGTGACGCCGAGACTGTGGCGGCAGACTGCACCGCACGTGGGCAGAGTGTTGACCTGCACGGCTGCGACCTAGGCGGCGCAGACCTGAGCAACGTCGACCTGACCGGCGCCAACTTGTCCTACGCCGCTCTGGCTGCCGCCCAGCTGACCGGCGCCAACCTGACCGACGCCAACCTGACCGGCGCCAGCCTGGTACGCAGCAACCTGACCGGCGCCAACCTGACCGGCGCCATCCTGAACGGTGTGATCTGGCAGGACACGACGTGTCCGAATGGTGTTGTGCAGTCAAAGCAATGCCCACGCACAGCAGCAGGCTGACCCGCACACCCACTAAACTATGCGAAGGCCCCGACACAACGTCGGGGCCTTCCACATTTTTACAACCCCCACCCCATCGCTTATGACCCCGATTCCGAGCCGTTTCTCTCTAAGTGAAAATATCTACGGGCAGGGTTCTCGAGGGGTCGAAACGTGACACAAACGTGACACACCGCGGAGTAAAATGCCGTAAATCAACACAAGACGATGAGAGCAAAATCCCAGTGTTTATATGGGAAATCGCTCAGATCGCACTACCCACAAGGGGCTCTTTTTGAATCCCGCCTACAGACTGACTCACCGACACAACAAGCAAAAAAGTGCCTGGGACTAAAACGATCTGTCTTTGCCCACCACGGATCTGCTCAGCGCATTTTCCATTTCCAGTATCTGCCACTTTGAGCTTCAGTGTCACAGGGTGTTTGTACTGTAGAACGTATGTTCGATCCTGAAGACCCCGAAGCAATCCCCTCCAAAGGTGATCAGGCAGCGCCCATATCTGGTTTTGGGTTGGGTGTGGAGCTGGGTGTTGTTGCGGGTCAGGGTGCGGGTGGTTTGGTTGCGTTAGCGAATCTTGTTGCAGGTTCTGGGTCTGGTTCGGGCGGGGCTGGTGTGGGTGTTGTGTCTGATGAGGTGCTTGTTGGGTTGTCTGATGTGTTGGAATCAGCCCAACGTGCGTTGGATTCAGCCCGGTTAACAGTGGTGGGTGAACTCGACGCGCGGAACGTTTCGTTACGCACCAAAGGCCTTGTCATGAACGCCTGGCTGGGTCACGAATACCTCCTCGCACGCCCTGTTGCATCCCGGATGGTTTCCACTGCCCGCAAATTACGCACCGTGTTACCTGAGGTAGCTGACGCGTTACGTAACGGGATCATCACCGCCGATCACGCTGCACTTTTGTCAAAGCTGTGTGTCACACGGGTTGAACCCATCATGGTTGCATTACAAGCAGAGTTCATCAGCCTCACAACAGGAGTCCGGTTCGAACAATGGG
>CAMDAT010000148.1 GCA_945888825.1 Bifidobacterium breve
CGGGCCGGCTACCTCGGTTGCAAAAAACTCGCCGATACTCATGCCCGATACCCGGCGCACGATCTCTCCAACGAGCCAACCGTAGGTAACAGCGTGGTACCCGTGTTGGGTTCCTGGTTCCCAGACGGGCGTGCTTTCTGCCAGTGCGCTCACCACGGTGTCCCAGTCGAGCGCATCATCCAAACTCAGGCGCCTGGTTGTGTCGATCAGGCCGCTCTTGTGACACAGCAGCCAAGAGACAGGAATCTCGCCTTTTCCTTGTGCTGCAAACTCTGGCCAGTACTGCGCAACTGGTGCATCAAAATCTAGCAATCCGCGTTGGGCCAAGATGTGCGCGCACAGCGCAGTTGCTCCCTTGGTTGAAGAAAAAACCATCTGCAAGGTGTCGGCGTTGTACTCAGTACCTTCGGTGGTGACACCACCTGTCAGGTTGACTACGGCCTTGCCGTCTACATACAAACTGAAAGCGGCTCCTACTTCTCCGTGTGAATCAAAGTTCTCTTCGAAGGCCTCTCGAACCTGCTCAAAGCCTGGTTCTACGGTGCCGCGGATTTCTGCCATTGGGATGCCCTCGTTCTGTCTGCTCAACAATCTGGGTCGTATCGTAGGCGCGAGCGGCGAGGGCAGCCCTGCTCGAACCGTTACGGCTTCGTGAACTTGGCTTCCCGGTCGAGTGTCCGCCCATCAGTCAATGCGATCTCGGCCCGAACGGTGTGTTGCCCGGTACTGAGGCTTGTTGGGTCGAGTGAGGCTCCGCCAAGGAGTTCCCAAGGGGAACTGAACTCCGTAGCTCTGAGCTCGCCATCTAGGAAGAACTTCACTGAGACAATTCCATCCTCAATGCCGGCATCCAAGAAGATAAAGATTGCGGCAGTACCCGAAACAATCTCTGCGCCTTGCAGTGCCTCCGAGGATGAGAGAGAGGGCGAAGCGGACCACCGCAACCCGCCGGGGTTGCTGCGAACCTCGGTGGTGGTAGGCGCAGGGACGCTGCTCGTCGGAGAAGTTGTGGGTGGAGGATCTGTGCTGGGAACCTCGAGTGACGTAATTGGCGGATCGGCAGGAGTAGGTGATCTCGGGGGCGCAGTAGCTCTTGGCGATGCTGGCTTAGGCGGCCTTGTAGTTGGCGCCTCCGCGATTTCGGCCGGGCCAGATGCTGCGTCAGGAGGTGGCTCGGCAATTGTGGTTGCGCCAAGCACAGATGCGGGCGGCAGCGTAGAGATGGTGCTGCTTGGGGTGGTATCTGGGTTCGAATTGGAGGGTGTTGGCAGGGTTTGGGTTTGATCGGCGCGAGCGACCTGTGCCTGATACGCCATCGGTAGAGCCACCACGCAGGTCATCAGGGTAGATGCCGAGGCGGCGAGCAAAACGCGCCCTAGACGCGCTCGTTGTGTTGTCATTGCATTAGTTAGGCTCGCCATTCGCCGCCTCCTTCCTACGTATCTTCACAGAATTCCAATTCTTCTCCTATGGGCAAAACCCGCGAGCATCTGCCACTCTGAGTAGGCAGAACTGCTCGGCGGCGGCCTAAAGGCCGGTTTTGTCACGGAGCGCAGTTTTCTTAGACAGCCTCGCTGTCTTCAGTTGTCGGGCGCAGATCAATAATTCCGAGTCGGACTGCCGACAACACAGCGTGAGTCAGGCTTTGCGTATCCAAACGGCGGTAAATGGCATTGAGGTGGTTGTGCACAGTTTTTTGGGTGATTCCTAGCTCACGCGCCACCTGTTTGGTGCTCTGGCCATCTGCGATCATCTGCAAAATCTCGGTTTGGCGAGAAGACAACAGTTCTTCTCCGGGATCTTCTGCCTCGACCACAGTCAACATCGATGCCGCCAATTGCGGGCTCAGTACCTCTTCGCCAGCGAGTACCCGGCGCAGAGTGTCAAGCACGTCTGCAAATGAGGTTCCCTTGGTCAGATACGCAGAGGCTCCGGCCTCGAGCGCAGACCGAGTGAGTGGCGGATCGTCGTGCATCGTGAGCACAACGACTTTGATATCTGGGAACTCACTGATGATTCTGCGGGTTGCGCTCACCCCGTCGAGTACTGGCATGGACAAGTCCATCAGCACAATGTCGGGTTGAGTCTCTCGTGCAAGCGTCACGGCCTCTTCACCGTTGCTGGCTTCGCCGACGACTTCTTCCCCGGCGTTTTCGAGTCCTCTACGGATTCCGTCTCGAAGAATCTGATGGTCATCAGCTAATAGAACTCTCAACGCATTGCTCCCTGTTTGAGGATCGGTACCGAATTGCTACTCGAAGTTTTGCCAGCAAAGACTCGAAGCACCGTCCCAGAACCGGGGGTGCTCTCGATGGTGAGGTCGGCGCCAATGACATCGGCTCGTTCTCTCATGCCAACCAAACCATAGGAGGAATCACGAACCCCCCGGGCAATCTCGAACCCTTGGCCATCGTCTGTTACCAGGAGTTGAAAGTTGCCGCCGTCTACGTCCCAGACGACGCTGACATGCGTAGCGAGTGCGTGCTTTGCGATGTTGTTGAGTGCCTCTTGCAGAATTCGCAGAATCTCGTTCTCGACTGGAACGGGCAGCCGCTCCTCTGGTCGAGTCACGGTGAACGTGGCGGTTACTGCAGACCGATCCGCGAAACGTGCCACCAGATCGCGTCCGAGCAGTGCCAGGGGCTGGTCCTCGCTGACACCAGATCGCAACTGGCGCAGGGTCTCACGGAGTTCGTCAAGGGCGGCTTGGACATCGCTGTAGAGCTGGGTGAGTTCCTCAAGCTGCTCGGGCTCGTTGCTCATGATTCGTTCGAGTTCGAACGAGATATAGGTGAGCCATTGACCGAGTCGATCGTGCAAGTCCCGGGCTAAGCGGATGCGTTCCTCTTCCGCTCCCAGAGTTCGGAGCCGTCCGAACCATCGGGCGTTGTCAATGGTGAGGGCGAGGACCTCGGCCATGCCGGTTAACAGGTTCAGGTGCTGCGGCTGAAAGTGATCGCTCTCGGCGTGTTCGAGGCCCAACAGGCCAATGGTATTGCCACGAGTTTGCAAGCGGATATAGAGCCCGCTCTGACTGCTGCTGGAAAGAAACAGCGACCCACCGCCATCTACGGGAGTGCTTCCTGTTACGGGATTGACCAAGATAGGTGCAGTCGAATTCAATGCTTGGCGAAGCGGCTCGGGTAAGGCGGCAGTTCGATAGGCCGGATTCAGCACGCAACCATCGGCCAGCTTCGGTACCCATTCCTCGGAGCGTTCATCAAGGGCCAGCAGGCAGATTGTGTGGGTATCAAAGGCAGTTCCAAGTTGCAGCCGGGATGCCTCTAGGGCTTCACGAAGACTGAGCGAGGTCGGCAGCGTGCGCGCCACGTTGTTGACCAAGGCGAGCAGATCGTTTGCATCGCTGAGCGAGTCGACCTGGCCAGCCAGTGAGCCCCGACGCACCTCTGAATCTAAGAGTCGACCCCGCACGAAACTCGCTGCGGCAACGCCCAGAATCATCACCAGAGTCAGTCCAAAATCTCGCTGAGTGTCGGCTTGTTGGCTGTAGGTATTCGCCCCAAGCGGCAGCGCAATCAGCATGGTCACGGCGCCTGTTAGTAGAGCGATCGTTCCTGCTAGGTAGCCCCAGCCGAAACTCATGACCACCATGGCGGCCATCAGCGAAAAGATGAATGGGCTTTCTAGGCCGCCGCCTGCCCCAACGGCCAGACCGATGATTGCAACGTCTCCGAAAGCTACAAATCGGTCCTGAAAACGTGTGGATGCCAGTCGGATTGGAATGACTGTTCGCCAGGTGGTGATGAACACGCACACGGCAACCGTGATCACTGCAATATAGGAGCCTTGAAATGCAGCGGGAGCAGCGAAGACGATTCCAAACCCCACAGCACCCCAACGCAGGGTCGCAATTGCGGGGGAGACGCCCGATCGAATCGACGGGGGTAGCGCAAAATTTCGGGTTGCGTCGTCAATCCCACCAAACGGCAACGCGCGCAATGCAGCCACGGCCTGATCGACTTGGAGTCGTTCGGCATCTGAAGTGGGTGAACTCTCTAGGTCAGTGGCGTCCATGTGAAGTCTCTGCTGTTCACTCTACTAATCGTCGGTCAAATACTGTGCCGTTGCGCAACAACTTCAGAGATCGCAGCGCGCAGCCCTAACATCGCTCAATGGTTCCTGATCTGACGAGCGAGTTTCTCTCGCAGCCCGAAGGCGTGCGGCGCCCAGATCGCAGGCGAGTAGTTGACGCTGCAGGAGTGAAGATCTCGGTGGCCGAATGGGGCGATGAACAGGCCCCAGCGCTGCTTCTGGCGCATGGCGGCTTTGACTTTGCCGAGACGCTCAACAGGTTTGCGCCGATGTTGGCCGATGGCGGGTACCGGGTAGTCAGCTGGGATCAGCGCGGCCATGGCGAGTCGGCCTGGGCGCACTTGTACAGCTGGGAGGCAGATATCCGAGATGCTGCTTCAGTTCTTGCGACCCTCCCCGATGAGCCGCTGCCATTTATTGGCCATTCAAAGGGCGGCTCCATGGTGATGCACCTTGCGAACGTTGCACCGCACCGGGTGTCTGCGTTGGTCAATCTTGATGGTCTGCCCTCTGGCAACAACATGCCCGACGTGTCAGAACTGGAACGAACGCGTATGCAACGCGATGAGATGGACCGATGGTTGGCTCATCGCCGAACGCTCAGTGATAAACAGCGCAAGCCCGGAACAGTGCAGGAACTGGCCGAGCGCCGAGGTCGAATGAACCCACGCCTGACTACCGAGTGGTTGCAGTACTTGGTGCAGGTAGGTGCCCGGCAAGAGGCTGACGGTTGGCGTTGGAAGCTGGACCCCACCATGCGCATGGGCGGGTTCGGCCCGTGGCGGCCGGAGTGGTCGATGCTGAGGCTGCCAGGGCTTGGCGTGCCCATGCTCGGGGTGATGGGTTTAGAGATTGAAGTCATGGGCTGGGGCAGTCGACCATCGGATGTAGAGCCCTATTTGCCACCCGGAGCGCAGTTCGAAGGCCTAGAAGGTGTCGGACACTTTGTGCATATTGAGCAGCCGCGCCTAGTGGCCGATCTGATTCTGGAGTTCCTCTCATGAGCCCCGTCAATTCAGAGAGCCCTGCCAGCTCAGACACGATCTGGGTGCGTCACAACCGCATTGACCTTGCGATTCATCACCTGACAAATGGGTACGATCCGACCCACCGCCCACTGTTGCTCCTGCATGGACTCGGCGAGCGCACACCCGATGAAGTTCCCCCGAACGTTCGCTGGCCCGGCCCTGTTTATGGCCTTGATTTTACGGGCCACGGACAGTCAACCATTCCCGTTGGTGGTGGTTACACCTCGGAAATTTTGGTCGGAGATGTTGATGCATCGCTCGAAGAGCTTGGCGAAGTCACCATTTTGGGGCGCGGACTCGGCGCATATATCGGCTTGCTTATTGCCGCAGCGCGACCCCAGCAAGTCATGGGAGTGGTGATGTCTGATGGGCCCGGTTTAGTGGGTGGCGGTATTCATCCAGGGTCTCCATCGGTTCCCTTTCCGGCACCCTGGGCCAGCAACACCCCCGACCCGTTTGCACTTCTTGAGTTGGCTCGAGACGTTCGCCCACCCGATTACGCGCAGACCTATGTTCGGTTTGTGCTTGAGAGCAGCAAGTTGGAAAAGGCGCTCATGGTGTGCGCAGTAGCGCGACCGGAATGGCTTTTGGCAGTTGCGGCCGAGCCGGGAGTCGGGCAAGGCACCGTGGACGAGGCTTTACAGTTTTACGCAGGGCTCTAGGGCTGATTACTCATCTGCAGATTCGGCAGTGGCGCCGTCAAGGCGTTCAACAATTTTTTCAACCTGAAACCGTGTGGCATCAAGCTTGCTGCGGCACCAATCCACGATCTCTGCAGCGCGACTGACCTGTTCAGCGAGTTCGTCCACATCCAGACCATCGGATTCTAGAGATGCCACGATCTGTTCAAGCTCGGCCATAGCGGCACTAAAACCGAGCTCTTCAGGGGAAACTGCTTCGGTACTCATCTACTGCTCCTCAAGTTGGCCCGGGCTGGACTGGTCTGGGCTGGTTTCGACTGGGCTGGATTTAACTGGGCTGGATTCAACAGTGCTGGTTTCAACGGTGCTTGTTTCAACGGTGCTTGTTTCAACGGTGCTGAGCACGCTGCCATCTGCGAGTTGGGTGGTGATCTGCTCGCCGTGATGAAGTTCGCTAGCTGAGCGAACCACCGTTCCTGATGCTGTGCGGGTAATAGACCAGCCTCTGCCAAGCGCTGTTGCGGGGTCGTGTACACGAGCGCGTGCTGCTAGGGCGTCAAGACGGTTGCGAGTCAACGCATCCCACTGACGAGCGGCTCGACCAACCCTGCTCGATGCAGCGGTTAGTCGCGTCTCGGCATCCGAGGTCACGCGAGGCACTGCAATTTTGGTGCTGTGCAACAAGTGCGAAACCCTCTGCTGGTCTCGATCAAGATGTCGTAGTGCGGCGCGCCCAGCACGACCGCCTGAGTCAA
>CAMDAT010000149.1 GCA_945888825.1 Bifidobacterium breve
TGGTCACTCTTGAGGACGCGACTTTGATGACAGAGCGACCCAATCTGCCCGGCACCATTGATGAGCATCCCAACTGGCGGACTGCTCTGCCGGTACTCATTGAGGATCTTGACTCGACTGCTGCAGAGGTCATTTCGGCCGACATGGGCGTGGCTCGTCCCTGAGTAACCTAAGCAACGCATGAATGAACCAGCAACCCCCAGCAGCCAAGCCCCGACTAGCCCGGACCCGACTAGCCCTGCTCAGACCAGCCCTGCTCAGACCACCCCGGCCCCGAAGAACCCAGGAGCCGAGTCTGGGGCGCTGGACATTGCAGGAATCATTAATCTGCGCGATGTCGGCGGCTACCCCACCACTAGTGGCGAGACGGTCGCCACCGGCCTGCTGTATCGCTCGGGACGGCTGGGCTTTGAAGGACAAGCGGGCATCGACGCCCTCGCTGAACTGGGCTTGAGCACGGTGTTCGACCTGCGCAGCGCCGCCGAGTGCTCCTCATTGCCAGATCGAGTACCACCAGGAGTAGATCTGGTCCACCTTGATGTCCTAGCTGATGCTGTCACCAGTCTGGCCGCTCACCTTGCAGACATGTTTGAGGATCCGATTGCAGCGGAGGAACTTCTGCAGAGCAGCAAGATCCGAGAGCATTACTTGGGTACGTACAGAAATCTGATCACCTCGAAGGCGGCCTGCGCTGCGTATCGAGAAATGTTCCTGCAGATTGCCGACCTTGATGGTCCTGCACTCTTTCACTGCACTGCAGGCAAAGACCGCACGGGCTGGGCCGCTGCAGCATTGCTGAGCTTGCTAGGGGTTGCAGAGGAGACAGTCTTTGAGGATTACCTGCTCAGCTCTGCTCCCGTACTGGTCTCGTTCCAGCCATATCTCGATCAGTTTGCTGCAGCAGGGGGAAACCCTGAGCTCCTGAAACCGGCATTCACCGTGGAGCCTGACTATCTCGCAACTTCGCTGAGCGAAGTGCAGGCTCAGTTTGGATCCATTGAAGGGTATTTCCGCACAGGTTTAGGCCTAAGCGATGACATCACCCAACAAATCCGCCAGCGGCTACTGCGCTGAGTCGCCCACGTAGCTCAAGGAACAGCCCTTGAACAATCTGCAGCGTGCCCGGGGTGGGACTTGAACCCACACGCCCGTAAGGACAGCGGATTTTGAATCCGCCGCGTCTGCCATTCCGCCACCCGGGCTGCAGTAGAGACCCTATCTGATTTCTGCGCTACCCCTCAAAGCCAGAACCTCTACTATCTCGGCCATGGCAGACGATGTGGTCGACTTCAGCAACGTAGAGAGCAACGACGGAGGCAGTCACCTGTTGCTCCGACTGCTCATCATTCTTGGTCTAGCTGCAGCGGCAGCAGTAGCAGGCCGACAGTGGGCAATGTCAAAAACCGATACCGAGTTTGAGCAGCGGCTGCGAGCCGCCGACGAACGTCGCGACTAATTCCGCTACTAACACCGCCCTAACTCTGCGCGGGACATGGCGCTAGTCAGTCGCGGATGCCGATAGCGCTCTGAGCAACTTTGTTGGCGTGTCCTTTGGGCTGATCTTGTACCAGACCTGCTCAAGCTTTCCGGTTTCCCCAATCAAGAAGGCCGAGCGGACAACACCCATGTACACCTTGCCGTAGAGCTTCTTCTCTGCCCACACCCCGTACTTCTCGGCAACGATGTGTTCGGGGTCAGACAAGAGAGTAAAGCCAAGGCTTTGTTGCTCATCGAATCTCTGCAATTTTGCGGGCAGATCAGGGCTGATCCCAATGATCTCGGTGGTCCCGATCTCACTTGCGATGTCGCGCAGACCACAGGCCTGAGTGGTGCACCCCGGCGTGCTGGCCTTGGGGTAGAAGAAGATCAGCACCTTGCGGCCAAGGAATCCCGACAACTTGACCTTGTCGCCTTGCTGATTGAGCAAGGTAAAGGCGGGCGCCTTTGATGAGGGCTTGAGCACTCTGGGCTCGGAGGGACTGGGCTGGGCTGGCTTGGGCTGGGCTGGCATAAACACAGAGTAGGTGCCTGGCAGCGAGCCGAAAAACAGTGTGGCCACCCCGAAGGGTGGCCACCAACCTGCTTAGTTCTGTGCTTGGGCAGAGTTACTGAAACACAGCTACTGCCAACAGCGTGTTACTTGCCAGACTTGGCGCGTGCCTTGAGGCGTGCACCAGCGGTGACCTTGGCTGCGTTTGCGGCCTTGACCTGAATGGTCTCGCCAGTCTGTGGGTTACGTCCAGCGCGAGCTGCACGGTGGGTCTGCTCAAACTTCAAGAAACCGGGGATGGTGAGTGCTTCGCCGCCCTTTGCAACAACGTCGCCCGCAATCTCCTCAAAGGAGTCAAGCACTGCCTGAACATCCTTCTTGGACATGTCGTTGCGCTGCGCAATGGTTTCTACTAATTCGGTCTTGTTCATATTTCCTCCTGGTCGATCTACTCGAAACGCCCAATTCTGTGTCCCCTGGGGTGACGTCAGAACTCGACGGCAAATTGCACCCTTGTAACTATCACAGATTTGGAGGCTTGGGAACAGAAACCGGCGGTTTTTAGCGGTTTTTATTTTTCGGGCTAAAAACCGCTACTAGATCGGTGCCTGGTTTTTAGCCCTTATCGAGCGCTTCTCGGAACGATCCGACGAAGTCCGCAACCGATTCAGGCGATCCTGTTTCGAGCACGCGACGAACAATCGCCGAACCCACAACGACCCCATCGGCAACCTCGCAGACTTCCGCTGCCTGTTCGGGAGTCGAGATTCCGACCCCCACAAGAACCGGCAGGTCAGTCACATCTTTGAGTCGCTTGGCAATCACCTTGGCTGACGCCGCAAGCGAATCACGCTCGCCAGTAATCCCAAGCAATCCAACTGCATAGACAAAGCCGCCACAACGCTCGACTACTCGCAACAGCCGTTCATCAGGAGTTGTCGGCGCTGCAAGCATGACCGTCTGAACACCTGCGGCGTCTGCAGCGCCACACCAGTCGCCGGCTTCTTCAAGCGGCATATCAGGCAGGATCGCCGCTGATACACCTGCTTTGACCATGGAGTCTGCAAACCGCTCGTAGCCAAACCGGTAGACCAAGTTGACGTAGGTCATGACCGCAAGAGGCACACCAATGTCGAGTCGGCTCAGCCCGTCAAGAATCCCCGGCGGCGTGGCTCCCGCAGCGAGTGCCAGTTCCGAAGACTCCTGAATGATCGGTCCGTCCATGACGGGGTCAGAGAACGGAATACCAACTTCGATCCCGTCGGCCCCAGCAGAAGCAACTGCTTCGAGCATCAGTTCCCATCCCGGCAACCCGCCCGTTAGATATGGAACCAAACACTTTCCGCCGCTTGACCGGCGCGCCTCAAGAGAAGCCTGAAAAGGCAAAAGGTCCGAAGCGCTCACAGAGTGTCTCCGAGGACTTCCATCATCTGCCCCACGTCTTTATCGCCGCGACCTGACATGTTGATCAGCACGTTCTTGCCGGCAAGAGACTCTTTCTCTCGTACAACCCACGCGAGCGCATGGGCAGGTTCGAGCGCCGGAATGATGCCTTCGGTGCGAGACAGCAGCTGAAAAGCATCAATCACCTCGGCATCGCTAACTTGTTCGTACTTTGCCCGGCCAGAGTCAGCAAGGTGGGCATGCTCGGGGCCTACTCCCGGGTAATCCAAGCCGGCAGAGATTGACTGCGCCTCGCTCACCTGACCGAACTCATCCTGCATCAGATAGGACTTCATACCGTGCACAATGCCTGGAATTCCATGCCCGATTGCTGCACCGCCTTCGGGCTCTACCCCCACAAGGTCAACCTCGGGGAATGCTGCAAACCCGCTGAAAATACCTGCGGCGTTTGATCCACCTCCGATACAGGCAACCACCACATCGGGGCGACCTGTCGGGTGATCTGCGCCGAGGGCGACGCGACACTGAACTGCAGCCTCGGTTCCAATCACACGATGGAACTCTCGGACCATCCACGGGTATGGGTGCGGACCCAGTACTGACCCCAAGCAGTAGTACGTGTGCTCAACAGTGCCCACCCAATCACGCATGGCCTCGTTCACGGCATCCTTGAGCGTTCGACTCCCCGAGACTGCCGGTGTGACCTCGGCGCCTAACAGGCGCATACGAAACACGTTGAGTTCTTGGCGGGCAATATCTACCTCGCCCATATAAACGAGGCATTCCATGTCCATCAGTGCAGCTGCCGTCGCAGTGGCCACACCGTGCTGCCCTGCTCCGGTTTCTGCAACGAGTCGGGTCTTGCCCATCCGCTTGGCTAACAGTGCTTGGCCCAGAACGTTATTGATCTTGTGCGAACCCGTATGGTTCAGGTCCTCACGCTTGAGGTACAACTGAAACCCAAGTTGCTCTCCAAGGCGGTCACATCTGGTGAGCGGGCTTGGTCGACCGGCATAGTCCGCAAGCAGCGTGTCGAGTTCATTGCGAAAGACTGGGTCGGCCCAAGCATCTTTAAACGCAGCCTCAAGCTCGTGTAGCGCAGGCACCAGAGTCTCGGGCACAAACATGCCACCGAACTCACCGAATCTGCCCACGCCAGTTGGCGCACCAACCATGTCGCTTGCAAACACTTGAGCTAGTTCATCTGCTTGGTTCTTCAGATCGTTATTCACCCCCTCAACGTACCTTGCAGACTGCTTTGAACGGAACCGGGGTGCCCTGCAGTGAGCACGGCATTGAGCACGGTGGGTTTACATTCCCGACTCAGCCCAATTGAAAGGACCGTGATCGTAGGGGTCCTCGGGTGAACCGTGCGGCGGAGCAACTGGCGCAGCGGCACGAGCGGCGCGAATAAAGGCCTGAACGAGTCTGGCATCTTTTCGGCCCGGCTGACCATCGACCTCTACCCCAGAAGACACGTCCACTCCCCATGGGTGAACCTCTGCAATGCCATCGGCCACATTCTGCGGAGTTAATCCGCCAGCCAATATCAGTCGCCTGTTCAGCGGCGCACCCTCTGCGAGTGACCAGTCGAAGACCTGGCCCGACCCGGGTGCGTGGGAGTCCAGCAACACTGCATCCGCACCGTAATCATCAACATGGGCCAAGCCCGGGTCACCCGCTGCAAAGGCCACGATGAGTGCCTGGCAATAGGGACGAATCATGGCGGCGTCGGCAGCAGTTTCGTGGCCGTGAAGCTGAGCGGCGCGCAGTCCAGCAGACTGCACTGTCTCGATGACGAGCTGCGGAGCCTGATCGCGAAACACCCCCACACTGACTACCTCTGGCGGCAGGCGATGGACGATATCGCGCACAAGATTTACGGTGACTTGGCGCGGAGAAGGTGCAAAGACAAAGCCAACCGCATCGGCACCAAGGGCTACTGCCATCAGCGCATCCTCTTCATTGGTGACACCGCAGATCTTAACGAACACCCAAGAACCCTACTCACGCACCGGCAGCGCAACCCGCAATTCAGACAAAGCAGCTGCAGGGTCTGCCGATCGCACTAGGTGCTCCCCTACTAACACCGCGTGATAACCCGCCGCAGCCAGTGCGAGCGCATCTTGTTGTCCGCGCACTCCCGACTCTGCAATTCGCAGCGTGTCCACTGGCATGATGCCCGCCATGCGAACGGCGCGAGCCTGATCCACCATGAAGGTTTCGAGGTCACGCTGATTGACGCCAACTAGCTCAGCGGAAGTGCAGGCTACGGCCCGATCAAGCTCGGCTTCATCGTGAATCTCTATGAGCGCATCCAAGCCAAGCTCAGTCGCCAGTTCAGAAAAGTCTGTTAGTTCGGCATCGTCTAGCGCAGCAGCAATCAGCAGAACGCAGTCGGCGCCCATGAGGCGAGCATCGCAGACGTCATGCGCTGACACCGTGAAGTCTTTGCGCAGGACCGGCAAACTCACTGCAGTTCTCGCTGCAGCAAGATCCTCGGGGGATCCGCCAAAATAATCTTGGTCCGTCAACACTGACAGGCAACTCGCACCTCCGGCCTGATAGCTCAGTGCCAGCGATGCGGGGTCGAGGGTGGGTGCCAGGTCGCCCTTGGAAGGCGACCGACGCTTTACTTCAGCAATCACTGCAAGCTCGGTCGAGGCTCTCAGCGCCACTGCGAATCCCCTGGTGGGTGGCATCGACCGGGCCTGCTCAATCAGTTGCTCCGTACTGCGGTTGTCCGCCTGAGCTGCAGTTCTGTGAGCTGCAAGGATTGCGTCGAGGTAGGTAGCCATTTGCGCCTCAGGTTACTCGCCAGCACCTAATCCCTGTGCACGGGGCTGGCTACTTAGGACGAGTTGAGGACCGTGATCGGCGCGACCTCTCCTCTGCTATCTGCCCCTTGAACATGGCCACCACGGGTGCAGCCCCAAAGAAAAACACTGAGCACAGCATGCAAATCAGGCCAGCCGCAAAGAGAGCTCGAATCCCAGTGGGGGCGCTCGCTGCGAGCAGGGCCACCCCCAACACAAAGGTCAATGCTGGTGCAGCGAGCAACGACTTGGGCGGAACCGTCTC
>CAMDAT010000150.1 GCA_945888825.1 Bifidobacterium breve
GGCGCATGACAAAACTGAGGGAGGGGTGGGGGGAGCGATGTGGGGGTGGGGAACTGGGGTTCATGTCTGACAGAATCGGGCTGTGGCTCTCACTATTGCAACGGTCAACGTCAACGGCATACGCGCCGCGATCCGAAAAGGCATGCTCGACTGGATTGAGGATGCAGCACCGCAGGTGATCACCTTGCAAGAGGTCAGGGCACCTGACGACTTGGTCAGCGACATTCTAGGTGAGGGTTGGTTCATTGCTCATGATGAGTGCTCCGCCAAGGGGCGCGCCGGAGTGGCAATCATCTCTCGGCAACCGCTTGATTCGGTTTCATCGCAGCTCGGCGGGTCGGCTTATAACGACTCGGGCCGATGGATTGAAGCAACTATCGACCTTGCTGCCGGCAGTACAGATAACAGTGCAAGCCACAAGGCACTCACCGTGATCTCTGCCTATGTTCACACTGGCGATGCCGATGACGCAGACCGGATGGAAGAGAAGCTCGCCTTTCTACGCGACGCCATCGGACGCCTGACCGAGCTGCGCTCAGCCGGAGGCCACGTTCTGTTCACGGGCGACCTCAACGTTGCGCATCACGAGGTCGACATAAAGAACTGGCGCGGCAACATTGGTCGAGCAGGGTTTCACCCCGATGAACGCGCCTATCTTGACGAGCTCATTGATGAACTTGGATGGGTCGACCTTGGTCGGTCGCTTGGAGGCGAAGGACCCGGTCCGTACACCTGGTGGTCCTACCGGGGTCAAGCGTTTGATAATGACGCCGGGTGGAGAATCGATTATCAAATCGCTACCCCCGAGCTTGCAGAACTAGCAGTGTCAGCGACAGTTCACCGCTCCCCCACCTATGCAGACCGATGGTCAGACCACGCTCCACTCAGCGTGCAGTTCGACTTGCCTGAAGACTGAGCAAACAGCCCGTACTCCCTGCTACTCCGAACGGCTATGTACGGCTGCGTTGAGTGCTTCGACCAACTTCAGCGCGTCAGCGTCGTTGCCAGGCAAAACTAGTTCTGACTCCCAAGCATGCAGTTCTGCATTGACCTGCACGGCTGCTTCAAGGCCTTTCGGAGTCAGTTCCACTACGACGCGGCGACCGTCCATTGGGTCTGGCGAACGCAGCACAAGCCCCGCCGCAACCAAACGATCCAAGGTCAGAGTCATGCCGCCCGTGGTGCGGCCCAACACGTCGGCAATAGCAGTGGGAGCACTCCTCGATGACTCACTGCGCCGAATTACTCCAAGCACCAAATAGTCAGCCATAGTGAGTCCGGCCGAACTAGCGATTCGCTCGAAAACGCTACTGACCGACAAGTTCAGCCGGACGATGGAACCAAGCAAGCCATCACCTGATCTGTCAGGCACTGATCCCAAACCGTTCAAGCCCGTACGCCCGTATGGCATTGCCGCGCAGGAATTCGTAGCACTCCTCAGCATTCATCCCTGCACCTTCACACAGCCGATGGGCGACAGATCGCGACTCTGGCCAGGTGCCATCAGTGTGCGGGTAATCAGTCTCGAACAAGATGTGCTCTAGACCGACAGCATCTCGGCTCTTGAGGCCATGCTGATCATCAAACACACATCCCCAGACGCGCCCTTTTACAATCTCGCTCGGAGGCTGATCCAGCTGCACTCCAGCGGCTGCACCCTCTCGGGCCACGATGTCCATTCGTTCGATCAGGTACGGCATCCACCCAATCTGGCTTTCTGCAAAAGCAATCTTCAGTCTGGGGAAGCGAGACAAGGTGCCTGAAAACACCCAGTCAGTGAGCGAACCCTGGGCGTTCTGAGAACTCAAAGCCATGGAGACCCCAAGAGGCGCGTCGGCACTCGTTGACGGCATGGTGGAGGAGGACCCGATATGCATAGATACGGTCGTGTCTGACTCCATGCATGCATCCCAGAGCACATCCCATTCGCCACTGTGCATTGAGGCGCAGCCCAGCTTTGACGGATTCTCTGAGAAGCCAATCGCATAGCTTCCTTTGGCGGCGCAACGGCGCACCTCTGCAGCAGCAAGAACTGGGTCCCAAAGCGGCACCAACGTCAGCGGAATGAGACGACCAGCACCCTCGCCGCCGCACCAATCCTCGATCATCCAGTCGTTATAAATTTGCAGGCAGGCCAAGGCAAGGTCTTTGTCGGAGCGCTCCGCAAAGCCCTGCCCAGCGAAGCGAGGAAAGGTGTTCGGGTAGTTGATTGCGGCCTCGACGTGATTGTGATCCATGTCTGCGAGGCGGGCAGCACGGTCATAGGTGCCTGGCCGAAAGTCCTCATAAATTGCAGGCACGTTGATCTGATCCTCGGGGGCATAGCCCACTGCCGCATGCAGCAGGCCTGTAGGCGTGACGAGGTCCTCGTACAGCCAGAGGTCGCACAACTTGCCTGACTCATCGCCACGCGTGAACCCGTAGTGGCCACCTTTGAACTCGAGGGAGACTTTCTCTCGGACAACTCGCGGTCCGCGGTCGCGCAGGCTCGGCGGCAACTGCTCTTGCCAGAGCGTGCGCGGCTCCAAAATGTGATCATCCACCGAAATGATCAGAGGGAGTTCACTCTCGGGTGGAGTGAGCGAAGATTCAAGACTGCTTGCAGACATCGGGTTCTCGCATTCTTTGTTGGAACTGTTAGTTGATTGGGACTGTTTGTTGATTAGGACTGTTAGTTGGGACTGTTTGTTGATTGGGACTGTTAGTTGGGGCTAGTTGTTAGTGGGGCTAGTTGTTAGTGGGGCTAGTTGTTAGTGGGAATAGCTGTTAGGTCGGGCTCTCGTCGGAATCCTTCGATGGCGAACCCCAGAAACTGCGCAGGTCGGTCAGCCAGTCCGGAAACTCGAGTTCAGGATCGGGCAGGGCCTGTGCCCCGTGTTCGGCGAGTGTGCGGTCAAACAACTCAGGTTGCTCACCCCAGGATCGCGGATCACCCAGCATCACTTCAAACATCACGGCCCCCTCGTCACCAGCGCGAATTGGACCAAAGGCCGCTCCGGCGGGCAGTTCAATATGGGTGCCCGAAGGACACCACCGGTCCCCAAACCAGGCTCCACCTTCAACAATGAACACCACATGCGGGCTCAGGTGCCCATGCCGACGCACAATCATGCCGGGGTCGTACTTAGCATAGAGCGACAAGTACTGAGGGTCGGGAGAGAAGGCCAGCCACTTTTCCCAGACGGCGGACTCACTGCCATCAGCATTGCGCTGCCGCTTGACCTGCTGCCAAGTTTCTGAGGGGTCATCAAGATGACGAAACACTGCTTCGGCTGGATTAGAGGACTCAGCACTACTCACAGAAAGTAGCTTTGCACATAGCTACCTTCTGAACAAGGCAGGTCCCAACAAACCTTGGCATTGAGCGGAAATACCAAGAACAAGTTTTCATCGCAGCAGGCCGCAGAACTTGTTAGCTTTCTCAGAATCCACTAACTGAGCGGGGTTCATATGTCAGAAACAACTACGTCACCGAAGTTCAAAATGTCACCAAAGACAAAGCGATTTGCCGCGACGGGTGCACTCATGGGGATGGTTGCCATCTTCAGCACCGGTTGCACCGCAGAAGAGATCCTGAGCATCGCAAGGATCATCGGATTCTTTATCTGATTCTGCTTTTTATCTCATTCTGACTGCGTGGGTCTGGGCCAGATTTCTTTCGAAATCAGTGTTCTAGATCCACGCAGTTCTGTTTTTCAGCGTTGTTCGCCTAGCTAGTCATCCCGGCGCGACCCATTGGCGCATCGAGGCCCAGGCCGACAAGGCCGCGAGCTAGCTCGATCTCGCCCATGTGGCGAAGACCATGCTGGTAATGCCAGCACTCGATCCCATCGAGAACAGTGATCCCCTCGGGGCCAGCGACACGAGCGCTATAGCTACTCGCTGCAACTGGTGGGAACGGACGCTTGACGAGCACCTCGGTCAAGCGTGCTGGGTCAAGCACCTCGAGCCATGCCTCGGTCCTATCAAATACTGTTCGCTGATAGACCTTGAACTCTTCGTAGTTTCCAATGCGCTGCTGAACCATCTCTTGAACGGTTTTTTCTTTTCCGTTGTCATTAATGGCCACCTGCACACGCTCTTGCCACTCATCGTTCCAGATGGGAAGTTCTCCGGACAGCACCATGAAGGTGAGGTCCTGCATGTTGGTGTAGTGAAACAAGGAAAAAGCTATGGGCAAGACGCCTTCTCGCTCGAAATAATTGACATGCTCCAATTCCATGCTGTCCACGGCTTGGTAGTACAGCGAATGCATGGTCCTCATTCTTCGCTGCAACGAGTCCAGAACTAGCTTGGTCATTAGGGCTCCTTTGGCGGGCCCGCTCGCATGACTTATGCCCTGGGCTTCTCACCTGCTGCGGCAAAGTAATTGCCGTGAAATCCAAAGGGTAAGCGATCCGGCAGATGCATGTGGGCAATCGGACCAGCGGCCACATCTCGAGCATCAATGACAACCAGGTCAGTTGCCGCTGCAACACTCGTCGATGAGTCTGCTGCGGGGTTGCGAGGGGTAACCATCGCTAAGAGCCATCCGTCGTTTTCTGCCACACCACTCGGATCGGCCACAAAGACTGCTTCGCCGACAACCATTCCCGTGCCGGCGAACCATGGTGCACGCTCGCCGCTCAGGTCGTCGTAGCTCACCACTGTGTCGAAATGACCGATCACATCTGGCACACCCGAGAACGCAACCATGTAGCGGTAGCGGTTCTCCACTCCTAGATACGCCTCATTGATTCTTGGGAAATCACCGCCTAGCTCGTCGAGTCGCTCCTGCAGAACGGTGCCGGAGTTCAGGTTCACCGTAAAGCGAGTGGGAAGGCCAGGGTCGGCCTGAGCGCCCTCGGTGTTCATGGCGCTGGCTTCACTCGTTGAGTAAGCCTCACTGTTGAGAACTGAGCCCGAGAATGTGAGGACTCCGTCTTTGACCCAACCATTCCAGAAATGATTGACGTAGGCGTCCTCAGTCTGGAACCAACGTGTCTGCGTTTCGCCGTGAGCCAACACGCCAATACGCGTGCCGTGCGAAGGTTCCCAGCGGAACATGGATCCACCGTTCAGTGCAGATTCAAGGTCCATCAAGAGCGGCGAATCTACGAACACTACGTAGTCCTCGGTGACTACAAAATCGTGCATCACCACAGCCTCGGCAAGTTCGATATCGACAGTGCGAACGAACTCACCCGCAGCATCAATCAAGTGATATTGCAGATACGGCGGCTCCGACAGGTAGGAGAAGGCATGCAACTCACCTGTTCTTGGGTCGAGTTTTGGATGCGCAGTAAACGGTCCAGTGATGGCGCCGCCAAAGGTTTGTAATCCGATTGTGCTCAGATCGGCAGTCACCTCGGTGGCAGGAGCGGCTTCATACAGCGCCAGAAACCTGCCGGCATGGTTCACGATGTTGGTGTTGGCGGGGTTTTTGATCGGCCCTGCATTGCCGACCTCTTTACGCGAAGGCAAGTGCAGTTCTCCCATGCCGCCATAGAGCGAACGTCCAACTGCAATTTCCGCCTGGAGCGCAGCCGTTCTAACCCACTTGCTCCGATAGGTTGCGACGCCCTCGCTCATCACAACCCGGTGCAACATCGCATCGCCATCGAACATGTGGTAGCCGCCGCGGGGCTCGAACATGGGGTTCGGCCCGTTGCGTATGTACATACCGTTCAGACCTGCTGGCAGATTGCCAGTCACTGCAAGTTCTATGTCCTCAGACTCGGTAGCTAAGGGGGTGAAGAGTCCACCGAGCATGGGCTGGTTTCGCTCGTTGGTCACAGTGCCAACAAGGCGAGTTTGTTCCGTTGCAGTCACAGCGCTCTCCAATTCCTCACAAGAAGGTCAGATTAACACTGTTTACTAAATGCGCTACGCGGCAGATTGCTTCCATGCACGAAGCGATGCGCTTCGTTCTGCAACAGCAAATCGCACGGACTTTGGGTCGAAAGCCGCCGGCAAGACGGCCTCGCTATCTCGACCGAGGAGGACGAGTTTGCCGTCGCTCAGCGTGTCATGCAGCCGAAACCCCTGCACCCACCGCTGTGAGTAGGCGCACCACACTTCAACAGGAATCTCGAGTGTCGGTTGTGGTTCGCTGACTACCGTGATCAGGTCATGATCTCTGAGCAGTGTGTCGGTCATGGCACTCCCTCGTTCAACGGGTTCACGGATTCAACCCCCCCCCCGGGTTGAATCATCCCTATCGGCAGAATCGGCGTTTACTTAAGGAGCGGGGTGCAAAATATTTTGAGCTAGCTATGCAGACTGTCGTTATGCAGTCTGGGGCTGTGCTGTTCTGGCGCGAGCCTGTGCTCGTTCGCGACGG
>CAMDAT010000151.1 GCA_945888825.1 Bifidobacterium breve
CCCCAAAAAACCAGAGCCTTCGCAGAGCCTTCGCAGCGCTACGCCGTGCCCGTCGGGGGAAGACGATCGGGGGCGAGCGTCGCTCCGAAACTGTTGTACTCGACGCCCAGGCTCTCGGCCATCGACATCCCCAACCCCAACTGGAACTCGGTGATGCCCCCCGGGGACGAAGGGCCGACCGAGCCGGCACGACACGAGGGTTCCGACTTCGGCGGCATGCCGACCATGCGCCGCACGTCGTAGAGATCGCGGTCGGCGAACTCGAACCAGTCGACTTCCATGAGGTCGCGGCCGCCGAACTTGGCCCCGACGATCGCGCCGCGATACATGGCGTCAGCCATCCGCACGCCCATGCGGCGGGTGTTGCGCGACAAGTGACCAGCAGCCTCGTTGAAGATCGCTACCTGCGAGAGCATCCCTGTCTCGAACAGACTGAGGACCATCACTAACAGAGAGAATCCGCCTGGATCGTCGTTCGCTCGCGCGATCAGCCCGAACACCTCGATCTCGGACTCCACCGTGGACCCATAGTCGGCGATGATGTGTACCCAGTCGTGCTGGGCGAGGTACGGCGACGCGCTTCCGGGCGCGCCGGGGTGCTGGAAGCCCCGCGAGCGATAGAACTCCCATACCTTACGACCCAAGGTCGACGGCCCCAGATCCTCGAGGCTCGCCCACTTCGCTGCCAGTGCTGGATCTTCCACCGCGGCCCAGCGCTGGTCGTTGAGGTCTGCCTTTGAGGTGCTGTCAACCTCGGACACGCCAGCGACTTCGTTGTAGCCAGAGCGCAGGAAGTCGCTGCCGATCAGGTTCCGGGCGCCCTGCATCTGCTCCTGAGCTACCCGGAGCATGTCTTCGTCGACGCTGAGCTCGTAGGCGTAACGGCTGATCCGTTCCACGATGTAAGGAGGAAGCGGGTCGAGAATCAGCGCGCAGAAGACCATCTGCTGGATCATGCGGATCCGGAACACCTCATCGCGATCGCGCAGCGCCTTGGAGTATTCGACCGGTCCGATGGGCTCGAGGTAGTCGGGGTTCACGTGCACGCCGCTCATAGCCGCGAAGTCCGCAGTGATAATGCTGTGCTGCAGGTCCGTGAGGCCGTCGTGCCCCGATACTGCAGTCACCACAGCCCGAGCCATGATCATGACTTCGTCGGGTTCGGGCGGTGGCATCAGTTCGCCGCTGGCAGGTAACGGTACGGGCATCGGGTTTTCCTCGTGAACAGACACTCCTCGCCGCTTTGGCGGAGCTGACCGGGGGCAACTCAACTGGCGAGAAAGGCGGACCCCTCAAGTCAAACTGAGAGTTGGAGCGTAGTGCCATCTCTGGCAGTTTGCGCTTGTTAGTTCCCAACTGCTCGTCCACCAACAAGAAGTGCGATGTGCTGTGAACCACCCCGGGTCTGGTGAAGGCCCTGGGTTGCCCGGTTGGTTCGAGACGACCGGGTTGGGCCGTTCGCCCCCACTTGGCCGGTGCCCTTAGTGGGACGCCGGTAGTACATGGGTCGCCGGCGCCAGGCGGGCTAGTTCGCCTTGGCTCCTTCAGGAGTTTCGGCCGAGTCTTCGGGGCCTTTTTCTGCTTCAACGAGATCTTGAGTAGTTGGCGGTGTGTGTTTGCGAAGCGCCTGTAGCCAGCGTGCGCCGGCAGTACGTGTGCCGCGCAGATGTGGCAGATGTACACCCTTGTGGTGTTCCTCGGTGGCTTTGGCAGGCGAAGGTGTATGTCCACCCTCGGTCTCAGCCGCTGGTTTCATTCTTGCAGCGCGGTCAATCTCGAGTGAGCGAAGCTGAACCTCTACTGCGGCGAGTTGCTCTTCGGTGTAGGGAAGCTGGTAGCCCTCAGCCACAAACCGAGCGGTGTCAGCGCGGTAATCGTGGCCCGTACTTCTGAAGTCGCCAGGGCTGTCGCGCATTGCGTTCGCTGCATCAATTGCCGTCTGCAAGAAAGTCACCACCGGAGACCAACGCTGGCCTTCAGGGACGCCCCGGCCACGCTCCTCGCCCAGCCAATCGGGCTTGCGGTATAACAGGGTCGGGGTGGCAAGTGTGATCGGGTCGTTGTCGTGGCTGAGTTGAACAATCCGAAGCGCCTGGCGTTCCTCGACGCTCAGAAGTTCAAGTTCTTCCCAGCGATCAAAGACTCCAACAGTGCCATCCGGGGTGAGCTGGCCTGGGCGGTCCATGCCAGCGGCAGACCACCTAGCTAGTTGTGGCATTCCAAACCAAAGTGCACGGTCAATGCTGTAGTGGTCGAGGCCTTCGATGCCTCGTTTCATCACTACGTCAGATGATGCCCAAGCGCCAAGGCTTTCACCGAAGACCAGCACGCGGGGACGGTCGGCGGGGTCCATTCCTTGCAGTCGCTGGTGAACGCCCCATACCAGTTGCCGGAATTGCTGGCGCCCAGCGCGTACTTTCTGCAGCGATAGAAATGAGGGGTAGCGCCCAAACTGAATGCACACCGAGGCAAGGTCACCACGCGTGAAGAACTCAGCGGACTCGATCATGGAGTGGTCAACCCAGCCTGTGCCGGTAGGGGAGATGAGCAGCAGGGTGCCGCGCTCGTAGGCTCCGGTTCGTTCCATTTCGGCGAGAGCGATTTCGCTACGTCCGCTGGGGTAGAGGGGTTGTTCGTTGAAGCCGACGAAGATTCTGATCGGATGCTTGGCAGGCTCTGACATGGTTGCTTCGATCAGCGAAGGAGGCAGGACGTCGCTCACGTAGCGGCGACCTTGCTGCCCAAGGTCCTCGAAGCTGCACAAGCTGTCGGCACTGCCAGAGACCAACGGGGTGCTTGGCGGCTGTGCATAGCCGGGGTCGATTTTCTCGTTCGACTTTCCGATCTTGGAGATTCCAGCCCAGTACAACCCCGTGACAGCCCCAGCCCAAAAAACATTGTTCGTTGTTCGAGCAAGCCCGGTGTGAATAAAGCCAGGCCCATAGAACTGCTCGAAGGCCCGACGGGTGCCCTGATGCGCAAACCCGATGCTGGTGCCCACTCCAGTCATAACGGTGGCTACTGCAATTGACTTGGGCAACGTCAGCTGCAGTTTGTCGAAGTCCTCAGTAAAGAAATCACGACGGGCCTTGAGGTTTTCTCGGGATCGATACAAGGCGAAGGAAAGGCTCGCAGCGCTGACTGCCATGTTGGCAATTGCGCCCTTGCGAGAAGCTGAGGAGCGATGCCGCGTAGCGGTAATTGCCTCGTACAAGAACCCGCCAATGGCTCCGGCCTCGATGAGTTCGCCAGTCAGGCGTGAGAATGCTGCCGGCCATGCAGTGTCGTTCTCATCGGGCAATTTGCGCATGCCAAGTCCGACCCCTGCGAGTAGGCCACGAGCGATGAGGCGCTGCGACAGAGAGTCCTGGTTGGGGGTGATCTTGTCGGCGAGGTAATCAACGCGGTTACTAGCGGCACGCGCACTCAGTATTGCGAGTCCACTCATTGCCCCCTGATGAATAGAAGTGCGCGGCATAAGCGAGGGCTGCACCGACCTTAGGAATTGTGTTGTTTCAAGCGGCGAAGCTGGAGATCCTGCTGCGGGTGAAAACGCAGTGACGATTCGCTGGAGTTGGTCAAAACTGATGAGAGACAAATCGATTCCTTTGGCTCATGCAAATGAGTTAGATCAAGCTAAGCGCTCGGCAGAACTCCAACAAGTGAAGACCGTACCGAGCAAGCGAAGAGACTACAGGCCCTGTGCAAGATTTCACCCAGAGTCTCGGTCGAGGTCGAGGTCGTGGCCCGGACTAGGTCTTGGCTAGGCCGAGCTGCGCGTGGCAGTAGTGTCCCTAGCTGCATCAACTTCGTGAAAGTTAGCCGGGAGAGTACGTCATGGATCTGGGAATAGAAGGACGTCGCGCTGCAGTTGCAGCAGGCTCAGCAGGCCTTGGCCTTGCAACAGCACAGGCACTCGTCAACGAGGGCGCGCAGGTTGCTATTTGCGGGCGTGACCCGGAGCGACTTGCTGCAGCGGTTGCAAGCCTCGGACCTTCGGCTATTGGTATTCAGGCAGATATGTCAACTAGCGCGGGCGCACAAGGGTTCGCTCAGGCAGCAGCCGAGGCATTGGGCGGCCATATCCAGATTCTGGTGGCAAACGCTGGCGGTCCGCCGCCGGGGGTAGCCACTGCGACAAGCGTGGAGCAGTACCGGTCGGCCCTAGAGCTGAACTGCTTGTCAACCATTGCGCTAGCGCTCGAGGCAGTTCCAGCTATGCGGGAAGAAGGCTGGGGAAGAATTCTGGCAATCACCTCTATTGGTGCACGACAGCCAATTGCTTTTCTTGCAGCTTCGACTGCGGCACGAGTTGCCACCACGGCGTTTATCAAGAACCTCGCCACCGAGGTTGCCATTGACGGTGTGACGGCCAACACCATTCAGCCGGGGACTCATAGGACTGCTCGCAATGCAGATTTGTCTGCGGAGCAAAGTGCCGAACTGCTGCAGTCGATTCCAGCGGGCAAATTAGGAAATGCCACGGACTTCGGTTCCGTTGCTGCCTTCTTGTGTAGCGACATGGCCAACTTTATTTGCGGTGCTTCAATCATCGTCGATGGCGGAGCAAGTCGCGGTCTGCAGTAGTAAAGGGTCGGGCTGGAGTGTGGGCTGTCTGCAGCAGTAGCGGTCTGCCAGTGAGAGTCTGGCTGACCCGGTGAGTGGTGCTGTTAGGCCTCGGGAGCGCTGCGCTGCACGTGCAGGCGAATCTCGGTTGCCCCGGGGAGCGGTTCCACCGTGAGCCGGCCCGAGTTTGCCTCCGAGGTCACGGTGCCCCCCGTGACGGTTGTGGAGTAGCCATCTGGGTAGTGCACTGCTGGCAGGACAATGCTGGTTGGTGCAAGCACGGTCTCATCGGGCTGATAGCGAAAGTCGAAATCTCCGGTCGCCGTGTCAAAGTGCTGACTGATGGGGTGGCCTGCCGTTGCTTGGGCATAGGCACGCACGAGCTGTGTGCGAACAACCTCTGGCCAGGTGCCGGGGTGATGCCAGTGCATCCAAGAGAACAGGTACTCGTCGGCAAGCTGGGTGGTGCGAGTCACGTTGAGCGGGCTCTGCGAGGCACCAAATTCGCCAAGCAAGGTGGGGGAGTTCCAACGACTGCTGACTGATTCTGCAGCGCTAAATATTGAGCCAAATACTGCGTCGCACAGGGCCGATGGTGCGGGCGCAGGTTGAACTGGCTCTCCGCCATCTGTGTCGTAGCAGTAGGCGTGAAAGGTGTATCCGATATTGGCGCCGGGTGCGGGTGTGCCTGGGAAGGGTTCGCCGATATTGAATGGTGCCCACCAGACTGCAAGGCCGGGAGCGGCTTGGTTTACTCTGGCGGTCAAGCTTGTGTACATGGCCTCGGCTTGGCGGTAACGGCCGCCACATGAGGTAACGCATTCAAAGAATTTGTCACCTGGGAATGGCTCGTTGATCAGATCGATGCCGATCACGTTGGTCTCGTCTTTCACCTCGGCGGCGAGTGCGGCTACCCCATCGCCATACAAGTCGATTGCACTGCGGCCCTCTGAAACTGGGGTTTGAGCCCACCAGTCATTCCACTGTTGCAGCGAGCGGGGCGAGAGATAATTTGCAGCCCAGCCGATAATGGCCTCGATTTCCTTTGGCGCACTCGGTGAGAGTGCGGCCGCTTCGGCCGTCGTTGCCCAGCTAGGCATTCCCCAGAAGACGTCCTGATGGAAGTCGAGCAACACCCACAGGTTCTGAGCAGTGAGCGTGTCGATAACCTGAGCGACTTCAGCCAGGTAGTCCGTGTCGATCACGCCAGGCGCTGGCATCAGCTTGGCTGCCCACACGCCGAGTCGAATCCCGTTCAAACCGTCTGCTTGGAACTCTGCAAAATCTTGTGGCCCAAGCCATCCGTTCTCGAGCGGCGCAAGGAAGGGCTCGGACTTATTCACCACGTTGGTTCCGTGGATAAGAACCACGCGCCCGGTTGCATCCACAAGCTCACGTCCGCGCATGTGTAGCGGGCCGATCACATCTGCCGGCTCGGAGGTCACTGCATCGGCGGGACCCTCCGGGAAGGTGACGAGCGGTGCAGAGGTACACGCAACCGCGCTAATAAGACAGAAAACGCCAATGACAGCAATCCAGATTCCCCGCATGTCGAAACGATAGCAAGATTCCACTTCTCGGGGCTGAGCAACTGCCCGGGTGATGGGGAACTTGGTTGGTCTTGTTCCATGTGGGGCTATTGGTGGGCTGACCGCGATGGGCTGGTTTATGGGCTGGGTTTG
>CAMDAT010000152.1 GCA_945888825.1 Bifidobacterium breve
AGATTCCCGGTCCGACCAGAGAATGGCCTGGCGAGAATACATGCACGCGATCTAGTCACCTGAAGCGTCGGCGATACTCTTCGGGGCGCGGATTGATTCCGTCCACCACGCAGCACCTTGTCTGGAGAACCATGTCTACTGAGAACGCAGGAACATCCGCTCGACTTGAGGAGCTTGTGGAACTCACCGAAAAGTTCTGGTCCGATCTGTTCCGGCGAGACTTTGATGCAGTGGGAGCTTGGTTCAGCGCCGATGGCAACTACCGAGACATTCCAGCTCCCGAGGAAGGTGCCTTTGGCCCGGCCGAAGTTGCTGCCCGTCTGCGTTTAGGAATTGAACCGTTAGCAAACTACGAACATGTTCCAGGGTGGAACATCGTTGCTCAACGGGACACAACCATGACCGAACACACCGAGCGCTGGACTTGGTCCACAGGCGAGACGGTGGAGTTACCTTTTGTCTCGGTAATTGTGTTCAACGAACAGAATCTGATTACTCGTTGGTGGGATTACTGGGACTTGGGAACGCTGATGAATGCCGCTCCCGCTGCTTGGGTCGAGCACATCATGGTGGGCTACAAGTAGACGAGCGTTCAGGTGCAATCACCTTACGCTTTGCAACTACCTGGCGTCTGCGCTGGCTTTTCTTAGTTCTTCAGTCAGTGCGCTTCCGGCTAGGTAGGGCTGACCTGCCACCAAGCTGGGCGTGTGGATAGCGCTCAAGGACTTATCGAACAGTGCCTGGTCAGGGCGAGGGGGTGAAGCCTGCCCGGGCACTGCTCGAGATTCTCTGGATGATTCCTCGGGACCAAAGCCCTGAGGAATCAACAGTTCACGCAATCGGCGTCGTGCCCGATGGAGTCGACTCATGACCGTTCCGAGCGGAACCTCAATGAGTTCGGCAGCCTCTTGATACGTCAGGCCATCGATATCTACAAGCTGGACAACTTGTCGAAAGTTGAAAGGCAGGGTGACCACTGCCTGAGCAATAGCGCCTCCGAGTTCGTGATACTCGGCGCGCAACTCAACAGCGTCAGCGGAGGATGCCGGTACCAGATCGTCCGGGATCTCTGGGTCGGTCAGCAGTTGAGGCCGGCGGCGGCGGTGGCGGTTGCGCTCGGTGTTTCGAACAATGGTGAGCACCCATGCCCGCGGGTACCGCCCATCAAAGGTGCGAATTGCCTTGTAGGCGCGCAGCAGACTCTCTTGCACCAAGTCCTCGGCATCGGCCCGGTTGTGTGTCAAGGACAGCGCAACTCGGTACATGATGTCGGATTCGGGAAGGATCAACTGCTCAAATATCTCATCAGCTGTCTCGGCGGGAATGCTCGTGGCAGTCAGGCCAGAGGCAACTCCGCTGACCATGAGCGCTGCCAAATCTGGATGAATGTTCTTGGTGCGCTCGTCATGTGCAGTGCGCTCTTCGTGTGCAGTGCGCTCTTCGTGTGCAGCGGGCAGCGAGCCTGCGTTGTCGAGCACAGCACTAGTCGAGGCTGAAGTGAAAGAAGGATCGGAATACATGCTCATGGCAATCCAATCTTGAGCCCATCGTGGAGCGGGGCGGAAGCTAAGGGGGGAGAGCTTGCTTTACTAACCTCAAACATTACCGGGGATCCTCACTGACTTCAGTTTAGTTTAGTAATAATTATTTTCAATTGCCTTTTGAGTGCCAGACACAAGGGACCTAGGAGTTGCAATCCGTAGACTCACGCTCTCTAGTACGTTCAAGCCAAGTCCGAACCCCTCACTAGTCCCAGCAGAAGGAAATCCTTGTGAATCACTACGAACAGCTCTACATCGGCGGCGAATGGGTCAACCCAGCGGGGACTGACCGTTTCCAAGTCATTAATCCGGCCACGGAAGAGCTGATTGGGTCAACTCCCGAAGGGTCTGTTGGCGACATCGATCGAGCGGTTGTTGCCGCAAGGGCTGCCCTGAACACAGGCGACTGGGCGGGAATGCCAGCGGCCGAGCGGGCCGACATCATGGGCCGCCTACTTGCTCTTCTCGGCGAGAAGGCCGATGACCTAGCCAACTTGATTACTGCCGAGGTGGGTTGCCCACTTCTGTTTGCGCATTTCGGCCAAGTCGGTGCAGCAAACATGGTGCTCGACTACTTCACCAACCTGACCCGCGAGTACGAGTTTGAAGAGGTTCGCCAGGACATGCTCGGTCCTGCCCTTGTTCGCAAGGAACCAATCGGCGTGGTCGGCGGGATTATCCCGTGGAACGTTCCTCTCTTCATCACCATGTTAAAGCTCGGCCCAACCTTGGCCTCGGGATCGACCATGGTGCTCAAGCCCGCACCCGAGACTCCGCTCTCCTCGTTCGTGCTTGCCGAGCTCGCACATGAGGCAGGCCTGCCCGCCGGAGTCCTGAACATCGTTCCCGCTGGGCGTGAGGTTGGAGAACACCTCGTCACGCATCCCGATGTTGACAAGATTTCCTTCACGGGATCTACCGTCGCTGGTCGCAAGATTGGCGCCCTCTGCGGTGAGCGACTGCGGCCGTGCACTCTGGAGTTGGGTGGCAAGTCGGCCGCAATTATTTTGGATGATGTTGACCTTGACTCAATCATTCCGGAACTGATCTCTTCGGCCACGATGAACAACGGGCAGGCCTGCGTAGGCCAGACCCGAATCCTTGCCTCGCGTACTCGCTACGCCGAGGTTGTCGACGCAGTTACCGAAGCTATGGCAGCGCTCGTTCCAGGAGACCCGTCCGGCAACTTTGATGTCACGCTTGGACCACTCATTGCTGAGCGGCAGCGAGACCGAGTCGAGGGTTACATCGCCGCCGGCATTGCCGAGGGTGCGAGAGTCACTACAGGTGGCGGCCGACCCGCTGACTTAGACAAGGGTTGGTTCGTCGAAGCCACGCTCTTTGCAGATGTTGACAACAGCATGAAGATCGCCCAGGAAGAAATCTTTGGGCCAGTCGTTGTCGCAATCCCCTACGAGGACCAAGCCGATGCCGTCCGAATTGCGAACGACAGCGCATACGGCCTATCCGGAACAGTGTGGACTAGCGATGTCGACAACGGGATTGACGTAGCGCGAGGCGTGCGTACTGGCAACTACACCGTGAACGGGTTCGGCATGGCCTGGGGCGCTCCGTTCGGCGGATTCAAGCAATCAGGTGTGGGACGCGAGCTTGGCCCAGAAGGCCTCGGCGAGTTCTTGGCCTCCAAGACCATCAACCTGCCAGCAGGTACAGAGCCAACACTCAAGTACTGATCAATCTAGAAAAAGGGTATTGGGTTGCAGAGTGAGCGCTATGTGCTCCCACTGCAACCCAATAGCTTTTTGGTGAGGTTGGCTGCGCTATTTGGTCAGGTTGGCTGCGCTGCTTAAGAGCGCAACCGCCTAGGCGACTGTTGTGTTGGTAACTAGCCCGGTTGCACCGGGGTTACCACCCGATCCACCGGAGCCTCCACTGCCACCGACGCCGCCGCTATAGCTGGGCGAACCACTCGGGGTGCTTGAGCCATCACGTGACAAGCCAATTGCTGCGCCACCGCCACCGCCGCCGCCAGCACCCGAAGCGCCGCCTGTGCCACCCGTTCCGCCATTTCCACCGCCGCCCCCGCGATCAAAGGCCACACCGCCAGAGCCACCCGAACCGCCAGGCTGACCCGCAGCTCCGCTACCTCCGGTGCCGCCGGCTCCACCAGTCCCGAGCTGAATCTGAATTGCGATCAGCGTCGGAGATGCGTTCTGCAAGCGCAGGCCGATTGACTGTGCGCCTGCACCGCCACCAGCACCGCCCACATTTGCGCGTGCTCCGCCGCCGCCTCCGCCGCCGCCACCAGCGCCGGCATCATCAACGTTGCAGTCATTTGCTCCGCCGCCACCGCCACCGCCGCCGCCAGCGCCGTTCACTCCAAGCAAGCCCGCTGCGCCGTTAGCGCCAGCCGCGGCACCGGCACCAGCGCCACCCGCTGCGCCGTTTGCGCCCGCAGATCCGTTACCTCCACGCAGTGATGGGCCAGTGCCACCGAGCGTGCAGATTCCGGGAAGTCCATCTGTTGCAGAGGATGATCCGCCACCACCGCTACCAGCGCCCGGGCCGCCACCGTTGGCCCCAGAGTTTGCAGCCTGTGCATTGCAGTTGCTGCACAGTCCAGTCCAACCACAAGACCCATCTACGACTCCACCCTTGCCGCCTGCGCCACCCGAGTTGGCGCCACCGCCACCTGCACCGCCGCCGCCAGCGGACGAGGTATTGCATGCTCCGCCGGGCTCAAATCCGTCACCACCATTACTGCCAGTGCCTGCCGTGCCGGACCAGCCCGAACTGCCAGCAGCACCAGCGCTACCCGCTCCCGCTACACCGCCGGCAATGTTGAGCGAGTCCAGAACAAGTGCATTGCTGGAGTTGCGCACAAACACGCCGTAGCTGCTGTTGCCTGCGTTTGCGGTGGCTCCCACAATGCTCAGGTCCGCCACTCGGGTTGCGATTGAAATTCCGTCTGCAATCACACCAACCGGGCCGTTGACTGTTGCGTCGAACGCGGCCGTGACGGTGGCAATACTTGGCGAGGTTGCCAACACTCCTCGCTGAAAGTTCTGGCCATACCCACCGCGCACCTCTAAGCCTGCTTGGACGGTGAACTTGCTGTACGAGCCACCGGCAACGAACACGCTGCTCTTTGACTCGGCCACTGCGCGGGACTGACCCTGCGCAATCGAAGCGCAGGGTTCAAGAATCGTTCCGCAAGTGGAGGTGTTTGCTCCGGTCGAGGAGTTCACGAACACCGCCGCGGACTCGGTCCCGTCGATTCCATCGCAGTTGCTATCGATGTTGTCCCCAGCCGGGTCAGCGGCTCCAGGAAAGACTGTGCCATCAGCGTCATTGCAATCCGAGGGAACAAACACTCCATCGCCATCACCATCGCCGTTCACTGTGATGGTGAGAGAGTCAGTGTCAGTTGCTCCCTTGTTGTCTGTCACCGTCAGGACTGCCGTAAAGGCGCCGGCTGTCGGGTAATTACCAGTGGATGTCACGCCGCTGCCGTTGGTGCCATTTCCAAAGTTCCAGGAGTAGCTCACAATTGAGCCGTCGGAGTCGACTGAACCAGAGCCGTCGAACGCAGCGCTCAAGGGCGCATTGCCAGAAAGTGGACTAGCCGTTGCAACCGCAATGGGCGCCAAGTTGGCAGTTCCGCCGCCGCCTGGAGCTGGTGCACAGGAGACTGCCAAGAGCAGTACAGCTGCGGACACAACGGGCAGAACTCGGTAAGCGTTCTTCATGGCAGTCCCCTTGATTTGGTCCGCACAGCACGCGGACAGATGCAGTCTTGGCCGAATTACCTCAGTGGTCAACAAACTTTAGAAGAACAACTCGAATGGTTGAGCGATTGGTTGGGCGAATGGTTGAGCAAAGGGTTGCACTACAACGCTTATGCCGGTGCTTGAACCGTCACCTCTGACAGCGTCACAAACCCATTGTTGAACGCTGTGATGTCGTCTGCAGGGTCTTGCAGGGTTGAGGTGCAGTCCTGATCGGCAATTGCCCCCTCGCCCGAGGCAGACATGGGAACCTCTACCTGAGCGCGAAGTGAACCCGCAGTGCAGACCGGCACGTTCAGATTTTGAAGGACTAGTTCCTTGCCCGTCAGTTTGCCCTCGAGCAAATCTTGGCGGTGTGCCTGAACCCACTTGACTACATAGCTTGCAGCAAGGTCGTAATCAACCGCATCGTTCAAGGCAGTGCTCGAGGCCAGCGCCGGAATGTTCTTGGCTGCGGCTGCACGAGCAGCGCCGATCGTGCCCGAAAGCGTGTTGCCCAGCGAGCCCAGGTTCTGGCCGGCGTTGACTCCCGTGACTACCAAAGCGGGCAGTTCTCCCATACCGCCATCTAGCGCCCAGTTCACAGCATCTGCTGGGTAGCCCTGCACCGAAGTTGCTGGATAACCGCTCGCTGTTGTGACCTCACTCACCTGCAACTCGCCCTCCGAGGTTTTGCTGCCCGATCCACTTTGATTCTCGGCAGGGGCAGCAACAACTACCTGTGTGTCTGGAAGCGCAGCTAGTGCACGGACCACGGCATCGATTCCAGGTGCCGCATACCCATCATCGTTGGATACCAAAATGCGCAAAATCTGCGACTGGGTCTGCGACTCGGTTCCAACTGCAGATGTACTGGACTGAGCAGATTTCTCGGTAGTGGAAGTCGAGGATTCTGCCGACTCGCCACTGCTACAAGAACTTAAGAGGCCACCACAAACTGCAAGCGCC
>CAMDAT010000153.1 GCA_945888825.1 Bifidobacterium breve
CGAACTCGTGGCGACCCGCAGTGACACGTTCCAGTGCGCGTAAAGCGCAGTTGGCTGGCGACGCAAGCCCGACCATGGCAACCCAATGAGCAAGATCATCGGGCTGAGCGCCAAGCGCAACCTCTTGAGCAACATCTGCTTGCTCAAGGTGACGGCCAAATCCTGCGGATGCGGTGTCGGCGGCCCCCCGAAGCACAGGACGAAGGGCGCTGTAGGACTCGATGCCGTCCTCCCAAGTTAATGGCGCATGCCAGTACCAGGTTTCGGGAGCGCGCCCCAGAACTGCAGCAGGCGACTCGCCAAGCCTTCCTGCCACGACGGGTTCGAGTTCGCTCAGAATCTCAGCAGCGTCAAGGGTGATTTTAGGTGATTGCTTGGCTAACTGGAGTGGATCGCAAAGCTTAGCCAAACCAGGTTGCGGCACCGTCAGCAGCAGTGTTGACATGCGTTCTGGCCGGTCGCCTTCCGCCTTGGTGACCTGATAAACGAGGCGCTGAGATGTGACTGCGCCCTCAGTTGGTGTGAGCTGGCGTAGAGCCTCATGGCTGAGTAGTGCCGCGATTGAAGATGGTGCGGCAGCCCAGCTAGAGAAAATCAGACGCTTGGTCGCAGTGACTGAATCCACCTTGGCGAAGACTCCGGTTGAGCGGTAATACGGCATAGATGGAGGCATCCACAACAGGCTGTGAAGATCGGCTCCGATCACCTCGGATTCCAATGCGCGTAACCGTGAGTTGCCCGGCTCGATTCGTTTCCCCTTTCGCAACAGGCTATTGCCTTTGCTCTTTTCGCCGGGAATATCAGCGCGACGCACTCGTGGTGCAGCCTTGACCAGAGCTTGTACCTCAGGGTCGTCGGCTTGAGCGCGAACCTTGCGTGACAGCTGATACCCGTCCATAAAGCTGAGGAAGTAGGGCGCTGACTTCCAGTAGTCAACTGAGATTTCGCCGCCCACCAGCTGTGCCAACCGCTTCATCTTTACGAAAGCCAAATGGTCACTCGCAGTCGGAGCTTCAACCTCTCCGACGCGTTCCTTCAGCAGGTCAGAATTATCCAGGGAGGGACGCTCTGTGCGCGACATGACCGTCCTCAGCATGGTCTGGGCTTGATCGCGATCAGCAGTGGCATCGCCGCCGACGATGAGCTGTTCGCGGAATCGGGCTAGAGCGCCGCCGAGCTTCTCAACCGTCTCAGAGCCGTTGGGGTGCGCCAAGAACTTTACGGTGCTCAAGAAATCGCGGTAATGGTCATCTCCGGTCAGAGCCTGCTCCTCGGGGAGTGTGAACATCTTGTACGGGGTGGCAGAAAGCAGGAGCACTTTTGCGTCCTTGTATTCAAAAAGCTCTCGAGCAAGGTCGCGAATCTCGGACTCCTCACCATCAGTTGAATCCTCGAGCAGGTGCCGGAAACGTTGGAACTCATCCAAGATGATCAGGTCAGGCTCGAGTGCTGTCACGCTTGCCCGTGCCAGCAGGTGACGCATCTGTCCGACAAGTTCGTTTCGGGTGGCTTTGAGATCAACAGAAAGCGGCTTGCCCATAGCTTGATCGACAAGTTTGCGGAGACGTGCGTCAACTCCCGAGTTTCGAAGTTGCTCAATGTAGAGCTTTTCGATTCCTTTGTCTGGTGGGGAGATTGGATCGAAGATGCGGTTGAGTTCGCGTATCCAGCGGTCCTCGCCGACATCGCCCATGAGTAGACGCTTGAGCGTTCTGCGGTGCGGTTCGCCTCGCCAAAGCCCCTGAGTGAGATAGACAAGCAAAGCCCGTTCCCTGACCAGACCTCCGGAGCTGCCTTTTTGGAACGATGTTCCCGGAGTAAACGCAATCAGGTTGACGATTTTGCGTTTGTCTTTGCGGGGTTTGTTCAGCTCGGCGAGCTGCGTTGCTAGCAGCGTGATGCGTGTAGACATCGGCCGGGTTCCCTCGCCGAGCACATCGAGCTTTGAGATGTTCTGGCGCGCGATGTTCGCGTTAGAGCAGATGTAGAGCACATCGATGCGGTCAACGTCACTACTTGGGCGCTCAAGGCTATCGATAGTCCCCGCAATCACGCCACGAGCAACAAGGGTTTTGCCCATCCCAACCTCGTCAGCCACCAAAAACCGCGAGGTTGGGTTGGAGCCGTTGAAACGGTCGAGGACGTAGCGAGCTGTGTTGCGTTGAAAGTCGGTGAGCTTTGAGAATTCTGTTTCAGCCAATGTCACTTTGCACTCCGAAGTGTTTCCCGAGCGATAAGAACTTGGGACCACATCGCATCCCAACCGGGTGGCAGATGATTCTTGCCTTCTTCGGTGGCAGACAACCGGGTGACAAGGCGGTCTATCTCGTCGATCGATTGTGGTTGATCAGCAAGGGCAGTCACGAGAGACTCAAGTACCCCCGCAGAACCAATACCGAAAGCGCCGAAAGTGGAAGGGTTTTGGCCTGGCAGTATCGAGCCCGGATCGAATAAGTCACCTTTGCCAAGTTGAAGTAGCAGCATCAAAAAGCGGAGGAACGCCTCGGGGGATCCAACCTGTTTTGCGATGAGGCGGTCGATACGGTCTTCGGGCCCACCGGAAAGGGTTGCCATGACTACACAAGTTGCTCGGACGGGGCTTGCGACAGAACCAGCGGTGAGTTCGAGGACAACAAATGGCGTCAGATCCTCGGCAGATAGGCCTTTCCAGATTTCTTGGATTGCGGCCCCTGGATTAGGGGAGTGGGCCTTGGAGCCGCTGAGCAACCGAACCGTGAGCTTGGCGTCGCCGACGAATGAGTCCAAGACAGGCTCGGTTCCGCGCACGAGTTGCTGCCAACTGTCTCCATCGGGAGTGGCCTCAGCTGTAAAGGCCTGCGCTGCAAGGTCAACGAGTGCCCACTCGAGTTGCTCTTGGAGCTTGGGCTCATCTGGGGTGATGTCATCGATGTCGCTGTACTCATACAGGATGCTGCGAAGGCCCCCCTCAGTTTGAGCGAGGGCAGCGTTGATACCGAGCTCTTTTACGGAGCCAATAACCTCAACCATGAATTCGGTATTGCCCGACCACGCTGCATCCGTTGCGTTTGCCGACCCGATCATCACATGCGCATACCGGTTACGTTCAAGGACGATCACCTTGGCGTGCAGGCCACGAAGTGACCACCGCAGGCCAACATCCTCGTCCTCCTCATCAGGGATTGCAGCAGCATCATTGAGCTCGAACAGCTCTGCACCCCGCTCATCTCGAAGTTTGCTTAGATACTCGTGTCCGAGCGCAGCAAATGACTCGGGGCGTGAAATCACGGTGCAGTCGCCATCGGGCCAAACGGTTGAAAGGCCCGCCGCGTTTAGGAAAGGCGAGATGACTAAACGCCTGTTGGCACCAGATAAATCGGCCCGTACCGGACGGTCTTTTTCAAGCCAATGAAACTTCAACCACTCATTCTGATTCTCGCCAGTCGTCACTCCGCTTGGCGCTGTCCACGTAGCAGAGCGGACTGCTTGCGCAAGGTCTGAAATTGCAGCAGAGCGCTCAACAGGAACACCGTTTGGAACACGTCCGGGAAGCGAGGCAACAAACTCTGCAAGTGGACTGTTGAGCGCATGGGTTGTGGAGCCTTGCACCCCATCTAGGCCGATCACAGCGTCCCAGGCCCGATCGGATGTGAGGTTGCGCGACCCGCAAAGCAGACGAAAGCGACGTTCTTCGCCATCTTTGATAAATGATGCCAGCCAAACTTTGGGATGAAAGAGGCGACCAGGGTTTGGCCGCCTCACTTGATGGACCAGCGGTTCAAGAAAGCCGAGCAGCGCATTGCGGCCACTTGGAACACTCAACATGCCGGACTGGCAGAACACATCAATCCGGTCAGCCGAGGAACGCACTGCTTCCATCACGCCGAGAGGGTCGATTCCCTCGCTCATTTCGGCTCCACCAACGGCCAGCGGGATGCGCAGCAGCGACTCAAGTTGCATAGTGAAGGTGGTACCCACGGCACGCTCCAGGCGGTAGCCGGGTGCTGGCGGGGTCAGTAGGTCAACCAGAAGTACTCGTTCGTCAGTTCGAAGCACTGATCGTCTCCTCAGCCAGATCGGATGAGCCATGAAGGCCGTTAGAGATGTCGGTCAGGAATCGCTTAGCTTGGGGCCAGCGAAACTCGAGTGGGGCAAGACCGGACTCGCCGCTCCAATCGCTGAGTCGCGCTGGGTTCGCGAATCGTGCCTGAGCCTTTTTGTGCTGGATCTCACGGTTGCGGATGAGTGAACGAGCGGCGGCATTGTCTGCAAGCGGTTTCAGGTGCTGCTCTGCCAGAAGGACGCACCACTGGTCAATGAAGGATTTTGTGAGTACTGGCACTCGAGATTGTGAAGTGACTAGTGCCCAGAACGGGGTGAGGTCGCTGGCCCAATCCGCCAAATTTATGGACTGCGCCGTTTCTGCACGCTCATCAAGTCGCTCGCGAAGCAAGTCGGCATGCTTGTCATCGCCTCGATCAATGTCGTTGCGCTTCTCGCGGAGCATCAAGTTGTACAAGATCGCCGCCGACTGAACCGCTGCAGAAAAGCGCTCAGCGTGATGAACCATGGATTTGAGGTCATCAGGTGTGTCTTGGGGGAGAGGGCCCTTCCAAAAACTCTCGGCAAGTGCTGGGGGAGCCAACTGCAGGTCTCGCACATAGCCGCCAATTAGGTTGGGTCCTCGGAGCCGCTCCGTTAAGAGCACCCGTTCGCTAAGCCACGATGCTTCTTCCTTTGTCAGTGCAAAGTCGGCACCCGTGAACTCGAAGAAGCCATCTGGTGCAGCGGGGATTCCGCGATGCCAGAACGAATCCGATCGACCTACAAGCTCATCTTCAACCTCGGTCGGACGAGGGTTGCGAGCTAAAACTGCATACTGCGAGCGGGTCAAGCTCGGCTGCAGAAAGATTCCGTACGAGGAGAGTCCGCTCCAGTAGAGGCCCGAGGGGAGCATGCGGATGTCCTTGCCGACCTGCCGCCCGATGAGGCCGTCTTGGTCCTCTGCTTTAAGGAGTGAGCCGATTAGGTGGCGCTCCATGGCATCGGATCGATCGAGAATCTGCGTGGGATATTTTGACTCGGCCCGCAGAAAGATCCAAGGAATAAACAAGAAGTAGCGAGCCCGAGTTTGAGTAACTGAGGTGCCCGGAAACAGGCGATTGCTGATTGCGTCTCTGACCGTACCGATACCAAGGTCATCCACAGTGCCCTTGTCGGTGAACATCTGTAGTAGGTCGCGAATCTGCCGTTGCTCGGCTTCGCTGTGGTCTAGCCACCCAATAAAGCTCATCTCGCCCTCTCCCGTAAACCACTGGAAAGGTTAGACGCGTGATGTGACAGTGCATTATGGGCGTGGGAGCTTGCATGCATCGCTAGGTTCTGGCGCTCGGCCCTCAGTGGTGTTTGTGATCGCCCGGGCCTCTGTGGACGCTCGGGGATTGAACAAATTCGAATGCTGCTACTGCAATTGCTCTCGCAACTCTTCGACTTGGATCTTGGCGTGTGCTCTCTGCTTCGGTTTGCGGATCAGTTTCCAGGTGCTGAAAACGCTCGGCTTGGAGAAGCTGATGAGCCCGATTCCTAGTTCGATGGCGGCCCAGGTGATTCGTTCGCTTCCCGGCTCAGGCAGCGGACTATCTGACTGGCCGCCACGGTCGAAGAGAACCCACGAGTAGTCAGCGCCCCGGCCCTGGGCATGGGCCTGATAGACCGACTGAATCGAGAAGCCTGCCTCTGGCTCGACCTCGAACGTATGCAGCACAGCGGTGGGTGCGGGGGAGCCAGCGCTTTTGGTGAAACATTCCAGAACCATGTCTGGGACAGTCCAGACTTCGTTGGTGCCTGAGCGCTTGTTGGCTGTCAGAAAGACTTCACGGTTGGCGCTGCGTGTTTGCGGGATTCCGTTAGCTCGCAGGACGCCCTCGACTGCAAGATAGAGACCGGAGCCTAGGTCTCCGCCACCTCGTTCGGACCCGGTGTACCTGACTCTTTGTCCAGGGCCCTTTACAGCGGCGATCGGGCACTCATCGTCTGCTATGTAGCCTGCGAGTCGCTCGTCAAAAACGCTACGATCCCAGCGCTTGAATTTGCTGCTCATCAGGTCGTAGAGATCCTTGCGCGAAGCAGTTTGTCCCACCTGATCACTGAGGACGCGACAGACCATCTCGAGGTTCGTTGGCTGGCTCACTAGTTCTCTCTCCCTGTGCGACCTCCAGACTGAGATGGAGGCTGCAGCAGCGGATGGTAGTCGGATG
>CAMDAT010000154.1 GCA_945888825.1 Bifidobacterium breve
AGGTCACGACGGCGTTGTCTACGCACGGTCCACCGCGAAGAAACGCCGTGTGGCCGTCTCCCTCGTAGGTGAGGAGCACTGCAGATTCGAGTGCTGCAGTCATTTCTTCCGCCCAGGCATACGGGGTTGCCGGGTCGCCGAGGGTTCCAACAACGAGCACGGTAGGTGACCCCTTTCCAGAGATCTCTGGAAGCGGGTTCGCCGCCATTGGCCAACCCAAGCAACTCAGGGTCGCCCAACCAAGGGCTTGGCCAAAGGTCGGTGCAGCAGCTTGGATTCGCTCTGCGGATTGCTGGCTTTGTTGCGCAGTCGGCCGCTCAGTTGAGTCGGCACAACTCACCATCGACTGCGCAGCACTCGAGTTGTCGAAACTTCCGTCTGGCTGGCGGCCCAACTGCCGGTCAACAAGCGAGAAAATGAGTTGGCCGCCGCCCGAGTTGATGTCTCTGATTGCCTCGGCGGCAGTGCCCCAAAGCGACGTGTCATACAAGGCGGTCGCTAGGCCGATATCAAAAAGGTCGACCCCTAGCGTGCGGGTGCCGCTTGGAGTATCGACCTGTACTGGCTTCTTGTTCAGTTCGTTCCGGGTTGCGGCGATCTTTGCTGCAGCGTCAGGGCCGAGCGCACAGCCTTTGTCGGCATTACAGGCTGAGACGAAGTTCGCCAGGGTGTTTTCGAATCCCTGAGCCTGAGCGAGCGCTTCTTCCTCCGAGGTTGATTTGGGGCTAACGGACCCGTCAAGAACAAGTGCTCGCGAGTTTTCTGGGTAGAGGGTGGCATAGACCGCTCCGATTGCAGTTCCGTAGGAGAAGCCTAAGTAGGTCAGCTTCTCGTCTCCGAGGGCGCTACGAATCTGATCCAAGTCAGCTGCAACATCGGCTGTACTCATGTGGGTGAGCAACTCCGCAGAGTTAGATCGGCAACTAGCCAGAAATTGCTTCTGGTCAGCCACGGCCTTGCTGAGTTCGTCTGCAGTATCTGGGGAAAGGTCTCCGGCGAGTTGCTCCTCGGCGGCTGCGTCATCAAGGCACCTCACGGGCGAGCTGGCGGCGACACCCCGGGGATCGAAGGAGACCAAGTCGAAGGCGTCGGTAAGTTCAGCGGGGAAGGCGGCGGCGGCTGAGGTGAGGAACTCAAGGCCAGATCCACCAGGGCCACCAGGATTGATGACAAGTGATCCAATGCGCTCGGAGGCCGATCCTGTTGATGGTTGGCGGATGAGAGCTAGTTCTGTGGTGGGCCCCGAGGGGCTAGCGGGGTCGATGGGTACCTGCAGCGTGGCGCATTCCAAGCCGGCAGCAGCGGCTAGGTCATCTGCGCAGTTGGTCCAGGTCAGCTGTTGCTGCTCGGAGGGAGGAGGGAGCGATTTCTGCGCCGTTGAGCTTTCGGCACGTTGAGCAGAGTCCATACTCGCCGAGGTGCTCTCGGCAGAGTTGCCAAGCGAGCAGGAACTCGCCAAGGTCACTAGTGCCAACACAACAGTTGCTCCACGCAGGGTTCTCACAGGGGTACAAGCTACTGACATCGAACTGCAGTCGGGTTACAGACTCGCTAAAACCTCGGACTACTCTCAGGTCCGCACATTCGATTCGTTGTTCCGAATGGAGAACTTCTGTCTGCTCCAGCCCCCACTTCCAAAAAGGCCTTGGGCCTACTAACTCTTGGTGCTCTTGGCGTTGTCTACGGAGATATTGGGACGAGTCCGCTCTACGCGTTTAGAGAGACGTTCGAGGCTCATCATCTTGAAGTGACTCAAGCAAACGTCATTGGTGCGTTATCACTGGTTTTTTGGGCACTCATCATCATCGTCTCCATCAAATACTTGCTGTATGTGCTTCGAGCAGACAATAAGGGTGAAGGCGGAATTCTGGCTTTGACCTCGCTGGTTTCACCCCGGCGCGGAACTGTGATCATGGGTCGGCTCAAGTGGCTTGTCCTGCTTGGACTATTCGGAACAGCATTGCTCTACGGAGACGGTGTTATTACTCCTGCCATCTCTGTGTTGAGTGCAGTTGAGGGACTCAAAGTTGTGCAGCCTGGATTGAGTTCGTACGTGCTGCCCATTGCAGTGGCGATTCTTATCGGGCTCTTTGCAGTGCAAAAGCGCGGTACTCATTCTGTAGGCAAAATCTTTGGCCCAATTATGGTTACTTGGTTTCTTGTAATTGGAGTGATGGGTTTTTCAAAGGCCATCGGCACCCCAGAGGTGCTCCAAGCGATCAACCCACTATTTGGAGCGCGATTCCTAGTCAGCAATGGCGTGGCCGGGTTCTTGTCTCTTGGCAGCATTTTCTTGGTAGTGACTGGCGGCGAAGCCTTGTATGCAGACCTTGGGCACTTTGGTAAGAAACCGATTCGTTTGGGTTGGTTTGTCTTGGCGTTGCCGTGTTTGCTGCTCAACTATTTCGGGCAGAGTGCTCTGCTCATAGAAAATCCAGAGGCGATAGAAAGCCCGTTCTTCTTGCTCGGACCAGAGTGGGCAAGGCCCTTCCTTGTTGGGCTGGCAACCTGCGCAGCGATTATCGCATCTCAGGCGCTCATTTCGGGGGCGTTCTCAATGACGGTCCAGGCTGTTCAGTTGGAGTACCTGCCCCGCTTGTCGGTCTCACACACATCTGCAGACGCTGAAGGCCAGGTGTATGTGCCACTCGTTAACTGGATGCTTATGGTCGGGAGTATCTCGCTGGTTCTTGCCTTTCAGACCTCCGGTGGACTCGCTGCTGCGTATGGAATAGCGGTTACAGGCACGATGGGTATTACGACGCTCCTCATGGCTGCCTTTGCCTTAAAGAGGTGGCACTGGTCTCCGTTGAAGGTTCTCGTTGTGACTCTTCCGTTACTACTGATTGACCTGGCCTTTTTCCTAGCGAACGTGGCAAAGATTCCCGAGGGCGGTTGGTTCCCAATCGTTGTCGCAGCAATCATCGTGACCTTCATGACAACCTGGAGTACCGGACGTCGGTTGCTTGCCGAGCGCATCCACAGAGGCGAGATATCTATGGAAGATTTCATGAGAGATCTTGATCCCGCAGTAAAGCGAGTAGCCGGAACATCGGTGTTTCTCTTCCGTGGTGAAGGCGCTGCTCCGCCCGCATTGATCACAAACGTGAAGCACAACCACGTACTGCATGAGCAGGTCATTCTCTTGTCAGTCCGTACGTCGGACCGCCCGTATGTGCCCGCTGAGGATCGAGGTTCTATTAGTCCACTAGGCAATGGGGTCTGTCAGGTCACCCTGAACTACGGGTTTATGGAAGAGCCCGACGTTGACGCAGGTTTGCTGAGCTTTGCTGGCGAGGAACTCGGCCTACAGGAAGGTTCGCTGACCTACTTCTTGGGCCGGGAGACTGTTATTTCGGCTCCGCTGAAGGGAATGGCCACTTGGCGTGAGCATCTTTTTGCCATGCAGATGCGCACTGCTGCAGGCGCCGCCCGCTTCTTCCGGTTGCCGCCAGAGCGAGTCGTAGAGGTTGGCTCACAGGTAGAGATCTGAGTTTTATACCTGACCGGACGCTGTACTGTTGTCCATGCCGGACTGACGATGGTTCGCACTGAGATGGAGAGTTGTTCAATGCCAGACCTGATTGCAATTGCCTATGAAGACACCACCACTGCAATGTCAGCAATGGACGAGGTGCAGCACCTTGCCGCCGACCTTGTCATTCAGCCCGACGCAGTAGCAGCGATTATCCGTTCCGATGACGGTAAGTACCGCACGATCACCAACCAGCATGTCGTAGGCGCCGGAGCGACTTGGGGAATGTTCTGGGGCCTGCTCTTTGGCATCTTGTTCTTCGTGCCCGTGTTCGGCATGGCATTCGGTGCTGGCCTTGGAGCAGTGATGGGCAAGATCACCAAGTCCTCAATCGACAAGGGATTCCAGGACCAGATTCATGACGCACTTAAGCCGGGCACCTCTGCGCTGTTCCTCATTGTGGAGCAGATGACCACTGACAAGGCCACTGCTGGTCTGTCCAAGTTTGGTGGCACCGTCATCAAGACTTCTCTCTCCGAGGCAGATGAAGCTGAATTGCAAGAAGCCTTGCACGGCGGCGAGGCCTGAGCCTGCCCCTGCAAGACTCGCCGCTGAACCAAGCGGCGGTTACGTAAGCCGAGTGAAGGGCCAGCGCCTAGCGTTGGCCCTTCCCGCGTAGTTGAGGCAGCCGTGAGTGATTCAGCCCTAACAGATTCAGCCGAGTACGAGATCATCATTGTTGGGGCGGGTTCGGCTGGCTCGGTGCTCGCGAGTCGCTTGTCTGAACAGACAGAACGAAGCGTGTTACTTCTAGAAGCCGGCCCTGATCGAGCTCCATCCTCAGTGGCTGCTGATCGGGTGGCGAACGGATTTTCACTTGAGGCATCAGTCGACTCCGAAACTGCTGACAGGAGCACCGTCGAACTCATGGCAGGTAGGCCAGCAGAGGTGTTCTCTGGTCGCGGGTTAGGCGGTTCGAGTGCAGTGAATGGCGGCTACTTCATTCGCTGCAGTCTTCAAGATACCGAGTGCCTCACGGCGGCTTCCGAAGGATTGTGGTCACCCCAAGAGGTACTCGAAGCGTATTGCCGGTCTGAACAGGACCTTGATTTTGGCAGCCAACCCGGCCACGGACAGAGCGGCCCTCTTCCCGTTCGGCGCGATGTTCAACCGATGCATCCTGTGAGCTCAGCGTTTACCCAAGCCTGTTTGGCAAACGGGTACCAAGAGGAACCCGACAAGAACAACTCCAGCCCGCCCGGTGTCGGGCCTGTTCCCTGCAACATCGTTGACGGTGTGCGAGTGAACGCTGCTGCTGCGTATGTGCAGCCAAACCGAGACCGCAACAATCTGAGTATTCAGACGAACAGCACGGTTCAGCGGGTAGTCATCGAACAGGGTCGCGCCGTTGGAGTGCAGGTACTCCAGGACGGCCAGCGCCGGGTTATTCGATCGCAGCATGTGGTGCTCTGCGCTGGCGCTCAAGGCTCAGCCAAACTGCTGCTGTTGTCTGGAGTTGGAGCAGCGGAGGCGTCGAGTCGTCTGGGAATCTCGGTACATTCAGATCTTCCTGGAGTGGGCCGCCTCGTGTCGAATCACCCCACTATCGATCTGATGTATCGCCCAGTGCCCTCTATTGCGCTCCCTGCTTCCTCAAGCTTTATGCAGATGGCCCTTCACCTTGGACCTGCTGGAGGTGATCTGGAGTTCATGCCAACTCGCCGGCCCTACGGTCAGGTCACCGGGTTAGATCCGATGGATGACCTGTTGAGTATTCGTATTTCTCTGACCCTTCCTCAGAGTCGAGGCAGCCTGCGACTGCAGTCGGCGGAGCCGCAGGATCAGCCGGTGAGCAGCTACAACTATTTACAAGAGAAATCTGACCGGGAGCGGCTTCGGGATGCAATCCGAATCGCTGTAGAACTTGCTGAATCACCTGAGTTTCGCCCACTGATAGATCAACTCTTTGGCCCGGAATCAGCTGTGCTTGCCTCGAATTCGCAACTCGATGCGTGGATTGCAGAACGAGTTGGCACGTCGTTTCACCTGATGGGGACCTGTCCGATGGGCCCTGCTAGCGATCCATCTGCTGTTGTTGACGCTCGGTGTCAGGTACACGGCCTGGCGGGCTTGAGCGTGGTTGATACCTCAATCCTGCCCGTACCAGTGTCTCGAGGACCGGCGGCTACGGCGATCATGATCGGTGAGCATGCTGCGAAGTTCTTTGGCTGAGCACGGCTACGATCACCCACCATGTCTCGAATCTCCCCCCTCATTGTTTCTGCGTGTCTAGCTGTGGCGCTCTTCGCTGGTTGTACAAGTTCAAGCACTGAGGACAACCAGAAGGATTCGGCCGAAAGTTCAACCACCGAGAAAGCAGTTGCAGTGTCTCCTCCTGATCAGCCGGGCCCGTATCAAGTTGGTCGACGAGTCATACAGATCAACGATGCCGCTCGAGGCAGAGCACTCACTGCAGATGTCTGGTACCCCGTTGAGCAGGGCGTGACTGCGCCTCTGTCGATCTACCAGTTCATTCCGGGAATCGAATTGGCATCTTTGACAGCGCTAGCCGATGCACCCGCGAGTGCTGCAGGGCCATTCCCCATGGTGGTGTACTCCCACGGGAGCGGTGGTCTGCGCTACATAGCCTCTTGGTTTACCGAGGCCCTAGCGAGTCATGGGTTTGTTGTGGTCGCAGTGGACCACACCGGCAACACTGCTCTCGACTCGGTGACAGGTGCC
>CAMDAT010000155.1 GCA_945888825.1 Bifidobacterium breve
TTATCTTGCCTGTGGACTGCTCAAGGTTTCCCGGCAACTGAACTGAGACTTTCAGCGTTGCAGCACTCGCCGCGGTTAACCCTTCGGCTTGTAGCTCTTCTGGAGTGCGAGCTAGGGGAAGGCCGCCCAAGGCTGCAGTTAGTTCCGGGTCAGAGAACTGCTCCAACGAACCAGTCAGGCTGAGAGCGCTAGAGAAGCTGTAGTCGGTCGAGGCAAATCCATCGGTGAGCTTGAGTTGCACGTCAGAAAAAACTGCAGGGCTGCCGGTCTCACCCGGAGTTCCGCCGATTTCGCCGAGCACCAGCGCAAGCTCATCCGGAGATCCAAACTTGCGTCGAACCACAAGGGTGACGCCGCCCTTCGTTGGTCCAGAAGTTTCTGTTTTGGGGCTATCGACTACCCAGCCCGCTGCAACAAGATCGCTCAACTGAACAGAGGTTGCTGGGTCGCCGAGTCGCTCGGCTGCCTCCGCATCTAGGTGAACCGTCACGGTCACCGTGCCTGACCCGCCCTCGTTCACTCTGATGGCCACTTGCGAATCCACCTGGCAACCCGCCAGAACCATGGCTACAAGTGCACCAAGAATGATGAGCCGGACGGTTCGCACTGCGACGAGTTTAGCGCGCGACAACGTTCAAGAGATTTGGGCACATGTGCCACAGATCAAATGAGTGGCTCCGTAACCAGTGGCAGAGTAACCAGGCTCACTGAACCAGCCTCACTGAACCAGGCTCACTGAACCAGGTATCCGCGTTGGTCTGTTTGATCTGTTCCCAAGCGAGCGGGACCTTCTGGAGTTCACCGAATCCGATTGGGAATACGGGCATCCGACCAACGCCCACTGTTCCCGCAAACGGCTGTTCGGGGCGGTAGTAGGTGCCAAGTAACTGGTCCCACAGTGATGTGATCGCCCCGAAGTTGGTATCACCCTCGTCGTAGTTGGTGGAGTGATGCCAGCGATGCAGGTCGGGTGTGCTGAACACGAGATTGAGGGGACCGCTGCTCACTTCGATGTTGCAGTGCTGGACCTGTCCGTACAGCGCCCGCATTGCTAGGTATCCGATGTGTTGGTCCCTGCTGAGGCCCAGCGCGGCGATGAGCGTTGCGTCGATTAGTCCATCAAAAAGCAGTTCGCCAACATGAAATCTGTTGGCATTGAGCCAATGCAGCCGAGATGGGCTGTGATGCACCGAGTGGAGCTTCCACGCTGGTCCCCACTCGTGCGCCAGTCGGTGATGCAAGGTGTGTGGGAGGTCATAAGCCAACACGGCCAGCGCCACACCGAGAGCGGTAGGGAGGCGTCTGAACTTGGCATCAAGGCCAACTCGCCGGGCGATCGCTGCCCCTATGGGCTGGGTCAATAGGCTCGTTGCGTAGGTGGTTGCAACGAAGGCTCGGTCGGCAGCAACGTCGCTGTCGCGCTCGTGGGTCCAATCCTCGCGGTAGGGGTATCGGCGCTCGGTCTGAGCAATCAGTGCGTACCAACCTGCCGCTACGAGCCCAACGACGATGGGCGACTCAACACTTCGGCGACGTTGGACTGCCTTGTCAAGGCTGACTGCGAGCGCCGCTCCCGCGATCACCCCGGCGTGCAAAGCAAAGGATCTCAATGAGTCGCTGCGTGTACTTATTCTCCTCACGCTTCCAACATACCGTCCCTCAGAACCCGCTCACCACGCCAACCGCTTGACCAAACGAAGCGAGACCCTTCAAGAGATTTGGGCACACGTGCTCTGGTTCGCAGAGCACGTGTGCCACAGATCAAATGAGTCGCACCGTAACTATTGGCACCGTAACTAGTTACTCGCCGGTGGTGACTGCGAGTTCCTCGATTGGCGGTGGGGTGAACCCTTCGACACCTGTGAAGGTGAAGATTTGCTCGCCTGGAGCATCGGGGTCTGGCGCAACATCAACCATGATGGTCTGGCCGGCAATGAACTCCTTGTAGAGCAGGCGTTCAGAGACTGGGTCCTCGACTAGGCGCTGAATTGCTCGCCGAAGCGGGCGGGCACCAAGTGTCGGGTCGTAGCCCCTGTCGGCGAGCAGGTACTTGGCCTCTTGCGAGACTTCAAGGCCCATGCCTAGCCCGATCAGCTGAATCCCAACACGCTTGATCATCAGATCAACAATGGTGGTTACCTCGGCCTTAGACAGCTCGTGGAAGACAATGACGTCATCGATTCGGTTGAGGAACTCAGGCCGGAAATGAGCCTTGAGCGCATCGTTGACCTTTTCCTTCATGCGCTCATAGGTCACGGCCTCGTCACGCTTGGAGAAGCCAATGTTCGCCTTGCGAAGGTCGGCAGTTCCAAGGTTTGAGGTCATGATCAGCACCGTGTTGCGGAAGTCAACTGAGCGACCCTGAGCATCGGTCAGGCGTCCCTCTTCGAGGATCTGCAGAAGTGTGTTGAACACATCCGGGTGGGCCTTTTCGATTTCGTCGAAGAGCACCACAGAGAATGGCTTGCGCCGAACGGCCTCGGTGAGTTGTCCGCCCTCTTCGTAGCCCACGTAGCCGGGGGGCGAACCCACCAAACGACTGACCGTGTGCTTTTCCATGTACTCAGACATGTCTAGGCTGATCATTGCAGTTTCGTCGCCGAACAAGAACTCGGCGAGCGTCTTTGCAAGCTCGGTCTTGCCTACGCCGGATGGGCCCAAGAAGATGAACGAACCAGAAGGACGCTTGGGGTCTTTGAGCCCAGCACGTGTGCGGCGAATTGCCTGAGACACAGCCTTGATGGCCTGCTCTTGGCCGATAACTCGACGGTGCAGTTCATCCTCCATGCGCAAAAGCTTGGCGGTCTCTTCCTCGGTGAGCTTATAAACGGGGATACCCGTCCACAGAGACAGCACCTCGGCGATTGCCTCTTCGTCAACCTCATCGAACAAGTCGACGCCGGCAGCCTTCATCTCTACATCTTTGGCTTCTTTGTTAGCCAGGAGGTCTTTCTCTCGGTCACGCAGAAGTCCGGCCGCTTCAAAGTCTTGAGACTCAACGGCCTCTTTCTTTTGACGGACGACGTCGGAGAGTTCATTTTCGATCTCTCGGTAATCTGGAGGGGTTTTCATGCGACGAATGCGCAGTCGCGATCCGGCCTCGTCAATCAGGTCGATTGCCTTATCGGGCAAGAAGCGATCCGAGATGTAACGATCGGCCATGTTGGCTGCGGCCACGAGAGCCTGATCGGTGATGGTGACCCGGTGATGCTGTTCGTAACGCTCACGCAGACCTTTGAGGATTTCAATGGTGTGAGCAACCGAGGGCTCATCAACAACAACCTTTTGGAAACGACGCTCAAGTGCAGCGTCCTTTTCTAGATGCTTGCGATACTCATCCAAAGTGGTGGCACCGATGGTCTGCAGTTCACCACGAGCAAGCATGGGCTTGAGGATGGAGGCTGCATCGATTGCGCCCTCTGCGGCTCCGGCACCAACAAGGGTGTGGATCTCATCGATGAACAAGATGATGTCTCCGCGAGTCTTGATTTCTTTGAGCACCTTCTTGAGGCGCTCCTCGAAATCTCCTCGATAACGAGAACCAGCAACAAGAGCACCAAGATCGAGCGTGTACAACTGCTTTCCCTGCAGCGTCTCTGGCACGTTGTCGGATGCGATGGCCTGAGCGAGTCCCTCGACGATGGCAGTCTTGCCAACGCCAGGCTCTCCCACGAGCACGGGGTTGTTCTTGGTGCGGCGAGACAGCACCTGCATCATGCGCTCGGTTTCGCGGTCTCTTCCGATGACGGGATCGAGCTTGTTCTCACGAGCCAGTTGGGTGAAGTTCCGACCAAACTGATCGAGTACCAATGACCCCGAGGGTGTTTCTCCCGAGGAACCAGTGCTGGCACCAGCCTTTTCTGCTCCTCCGGGCTGGGCAGTGGACCCTGGATAACCCGAGAGCAACTGGATGACTTGCTGACGGACCCGTGACAGGTCTGCTCCGAGCTTGACGAGGACCTGCGCAGCTACGCCTTCACCCTCACGGATGAGGCCAAGCAGGATGTGCTCAGTTCCGATGTAGTTATGGCCGAGTTGAAGAGCCTCTCGCAGAGAAAGCTCGAGAACTTTTTTGGCGCGAGGCGTAAAGGGGATGTGACCCGAGGGGGAAGACCCACCTTGGCCAATGATCTCTTCTACCTGTTGCCGTACTGCCTCAAGTGAGATGCCCAGTGACTCCAGAGCCTTTGCAGCAACCCCCTCGCCCTCATGAATGAGGCCAAGAAGGATGTGCTCGGTTCCGATGTAGTTGTGATTGAGGAGTCGGGCCTCCTCTTGAGCCAGCACGACCACCCGTCGGGCTCGGTCAGTGAAGCGTTCAAACACGGTGCTGCCTCCAAGAAAGATTGATGTGGATAAGTGTAACGCCGTAGAGGGGCAACAAGTTCCCGAGTTTCCAGCGAAGCTGCTGTGCTACCCAAGTTCCTTCACAGCTTGCCAAGAAATGAACCTCGTTCGGCCATGCCAGATAACGAAAAACCACCTAAACGTCGGTGAGAAACAAAGTACAAGTCCTGGGCTGGCCAAAGAACTCAGTATCGCGACATGGGCCAGACTCTGTCGGGGAACTAGGTTCTGAATCGTGACTGGCTCAAATCCACTTCAGGTCATGCCCTCCATGGCTGAAGATCTCGAACGCCTCGAGACCGAATTAATTGCTTCTGTTTGCTCAGAAAATCCATTCCTGACAGAGATCGCAACGCACCTGATCGCAGCTGGGGGTAAGCGGGTACGGCCAGGTTTTACCATTGCTGCAGCCGCAACGGCGCTGAGTGTTGATGCTCCAGCATCGGATGAAGCAATCACTGGCGGCATGGCAATTGAGCTCGTTCATCTGGGGTCTCTGTACCACGACGATGTGATGGATGAGGCCGAGGTTCGCCGCACTGTAGATAGCGTGAATGCTCGCTGGGGCAACCATAAAGCGATTCTGGCTGGCGACTACTTGCTGGCAAAAGCCTCGGAGCTTGCCGCCTCGCTTGGAGTCGAAGTCGCAGCCTTGCTGGCTAACACCATTGGCCAACTTTGCGAGGGCCAGTTGTTGGAGCTGGAGCACTCATTTTCACTGGACCGAACCGAAGACCTCTACCTGCGATCGATCAATGGCAAGACTGCATCACTTCTTGCAGCGAGTTGCAGAATTGGTGGGATCGTTGCGGATTTGCCCCGTAAGCAGATCGATGCCCTGACCACGTTTGGTTTCAGCTATGGCATGGCATTTCAGATCGTGGACGACGTGCTTGATCTGGTCTCGAATGACGCCGAGATGGGCAAGCCCACGGGCCATGACTTGGAAGAGGGCGTCTATACCCTCCCGGTGTTGCTCACTTTGGCAGGACCAACTGGCGGCGAGCTTCGCAGCATGCTCGGAGGGCCGATTGATCCGGCGACTAGGGACGCTGCTGCCAGCCTGATCCGAGAGGGCCAAGGCGTGTCTCTAGCAATTGATCGTGCACGTAGCTACGCAGATGCTGGGCGATCGGCACTAGAGGCACTACCGGCCAGTCCGGGAGTAACCGGATTACGTGCCGCAGCGGACTACCTACTCGACAGCGTTGAGGCTGCAGCTACCTGAGCCGTGTGCAGTCTGCAGTGCAGCCACCTGAGCAGGGCAGCCACCTGAGCAGGGCAGGGCAGGGCAGGGCAGTTACATGATTCTGGTTGACTCGGCCACCACGTGCTGATGCAATTCTGCTCCCGTGACTCCGACGCTAGCCATGCCCTCGAGGAACGTTCCCATGTGTGCCGTACCCATATGCGAGGCAATGGCGTCTTCTGACTCCCACTCCTCGTAGGCGCGGACTCGGCCCGGGTCAGTCCCATCGAAGAAGAAGCCGTACGTGATGTTGCCAGTCTCAGCCAATGTGGCCTCGACTAGTGGCAGGGTCAGAGCAATGAACTCAGCCTGCTTGGTGGGATCGAACGTGATAATTCCAGAGATGATCAACATGTCGCTCACTGTATCTGCAGTCGACAGGCAAAAATTTCAGGCCCACTCCGATCAGAGGGGAAACGCCACCACCGGGCCACCTATGTAGCGCAACCGGGCAAGTTCAGAACGCTCAAGAATGGGCAGGGATGGTCGCCGCACGCGCAACTGGCCCACTTGAGTCTGACCCGCTTGAGTCTGGCCCGCTTGAGTCTGGCCCGCTTGAGTCTGGCCCGCTTGAGTCTGGCCCGCTTGAGTCTGGCCCGCTT